>JBIQMJ010000190.1:0-9018 GCA_044463445.1 Segetibacter koreensis | reverse complement strand
TATGGTCGCACAACATCTTTTTTTTTATTTTTTTTCTAACCGCACAACAGATTAATATATTATATTCAATCACTTTAAAAAAAACAAAATAAGCAGGATTTAGGTAAAAAGACATTCTCACTTACTCTTGCCTCTTTGCCTTACAACTCTTGCCTCACATAATTAAATGAGCGTAATCAAATCTTATAAAGATCTTTTTATTTGGCAAAAGTCTATGATTTTAGTGACAGACATTTATACAATCACCAAAACCTTTCCTGCTTCTGAAATGTATGGTTTAACAAGCCAGTTGAGAAGAAGCGCAGTTTCAATTACAAGTAATATTGCGGAAGGATACGGTAGAAATTCTACAAATGATTATAAAAGATTTTTACAAATGGCAGTCGGCTCATTGTATGAATTGCAAACCCAAATAGAAATAGCTTTCAATCTTAAATATATTGAAGAACGAAAGCATATTGGACTTACAGATTTAAGTATTGAGATAGATAAAATGTTATATTCAATCATTCAAAAAATAAAATAAGCAGGATTGATCAGGTAAAGGCGTTCTCTTTACTCTTTGCCTCTTACCTTTCAACTCTTGCCTCACAATTATGGCAAACAAGCACATTTTAATTGTTCCCGGCGATGGTATAGGCCAGGAAGTAACAGCAGTTGGTAAAAAAGTATTGGACAAAATAGCGGCAAAATTCGACCATACTTTCACTTATGATGAAGCATTGATCGGACATGTAGCCATCGAAGCAACAGGAAATCCCCTGCCCGATGAGTCGCTGGAAAAAATGCGTAATTCGGATGCCGTTTTGTTTGGCGCTGTAGGCCATCCCAAATATGATAACGACCCTTCTGCCCAGGTAAGGCCCGAACAAGGTTTGCTGAGGATGAGAAAAGAGTTGGGTTTATATGCGAATATTCGTCCTATTAGATTATTTGATGAATTACTCGGCGCTTCAAGCATAAAACCGGAAATATTAAAAGGCGCGGATATTTTATTCTTCCGTGAATTAACAGGCGATATTTATTTTGGAGAAAAAGGAAGAAAAAATAATGGCGATACCGCTTTTGATGTAGCAGAATACAGCCGCTATGAAGTGGAACGTATTGCCCGCAAAGCATTTGATGCGGCTCGTACCAGGAGAAAAAAATTATGCTCTGTTGATAAAGCCAATGTAATTGAAACGTCAAGATTGTGGCGTGAAGTGGTGCAAAAAGTAGCATCGGATTATCCGGATGTGGAAGTAGAACATCAGTTCGTAGATGCTACAGCCATGCTGCTGATAAAAGACCCGCGCCGGTTTGATGTAGTGGTTACGGCCAATCTCTTTGGAGATATATTGACAGACGAAGCGTCACAGATCGCCGGTTCAATGGGAATGCTGGCCAGTGCCTCTATTGGCGATGGCACAGGAGTTTATGAACCCATTCATGGTTCCGCGCACGACATTACCGGGAAAGGCATTGCCAATCCTCTGGCATCCATTTTATCCGCAGCCTTATTACTCGATATTTCTTTCAAAATGAAAAAAGAATCAGAAGCCATAATTGCCGCGGTGGATGCAGTATTGAAAGCAGGTTTCCGTACAAGAGATATTGCTGATACCCAGACGGAAGCCAACAAAATACTAGGGACAGAAGCAATGGGGACAGAAGTTTTGAATCGGTTGTAGGTTATTGAATGACAGAAATTGACAATATAAATTTCCGCAATTTCTTCGTTTACTAGTCTGATTTATTTTTTCGTATAGGGGTAACCGTTATTAATAAGATAAATTCACTCAATTCTTACTTTTAAAGACATCATTTCTCCGTCCGGTTTTATGATTTTCAACTGATAAATACCGGCTGCTAATTTATTTGCAGGTTTTAAAGACAAAACTTCTTCGCCTTTATAAGTAAGTTCTCGTAAAAATATTTTTTGGCCGGCAAAATTATATAAAACAAAGCGGTACTTTCCCACAGGTTGCTTTCTAAATTGAAGTCCTATAGTTCCATGCTGTACCGGATTTGGATAAATCACCGCCGATATTTCAGATTTATATACACTGACCTTCACCACTTTACTAAATTGCACTTTCCCATCATTGCTATTAATTCTTATTCTGTAAAAATTATTTCCGGTTCCAGGCTCTTGATGAATAAATTGATAGGTATTGATATTTTCATTTTTAGGCTCTATAACACCAAGATTGAAAAAATGAATGCCATCCTGAGAATATTCTATCTGGTAATTTTTAATATTATTTTCATTTCCTGATTTCCAAACTATCCAAATGTTCTCATTTTCTAAATAAGCATTCATTGATAATAAGGACAGCGGCAAAGTAGAGGATTCCCTGAATATTATAAAAAATCTACCGGGCATGGAAGAAGCTTTATCTTCTGTAACAGAAAAATTTACCACTGAAGTGTCCGTCAACTTAACAGGAGTTTCAGTTTTCAAAAATTCATCTTTCAAAAATGCCTCAAAGCCAGGCTCCATCCGTTCAGGGATAAAACACAGCTTATAAGATTGCCGGGGCAAATTTTGCAAAGAATAAAAAATAGTATCTGAAATTGAAATTTTATCTCTTGCTTCCACCGACAAAAATTTGCCTGATCTTTTCAAAGAAAAAGTGGCGCCATCTCCTGATATTTTTAACGCATCCATTCCGTCCACTTCATTTGAAAATTGAGTTGAAAAAGAAACAGCATTGCCATCAACAAGTTTATCATTGGAAAGGAATAAATTGGCAAATAATGTTCTATTGGTTTGCCCGGCCTCGCGTGTTACCAGGTGATGATTACCACTTACTTTGCAATTTTCAGAAAATTCGACCGTACCATCTGAAGGAGTGTAATTGTAAACAAAAAAAGACTGGCCCGATTGAATATACCTGTAATCGCTGGTGGTATTATAATCTGCTGTATTTCCCGGAACCGCCCGGTAGCCGAGGACCGCAGAAATTGTTTGATAGCCTCCAAAACCATAATCCCCACCTAAAGTCGGATCCCAGGCCGTGTAGGAAGATTGGATATTTGAAGAAGTAATTTTTGAAAAATCAATTGCAGAAGCATAAGGGTTCCCAACCGATTGAAATTTTCCGGCAGGAATAATGCTAATGGGTGGAGGAAATTGAGGCGTGTATAACTTTCCTTCAGTACGCAAAACCGTAGGCGCGGCCGGAGAATTCACAGAAGTGGAAAGCCGATCGCCACGCACAAAAATCATATATCCTTTTTCATTTTCCAACTTAATATTCGTTCCGGAAATACCCACCCAGCCATTTGAGCTCACCTCATAATATTTCATGGAAGGAGCAGCAGAGGTCGCGTCAAAACCATTAGCAGTACCTGATTTATCAGTTATCCATGTGCCATAGCCCGAAATATTTTTGATTCCTTTTTCCTGCCATGTATCAAATATGGTTTTTCCAAAAGCAGGAGTTGACAGAAATTGCCATGATTTTTTATGACCGCCATTTCCATAATCAGTATTTATAAATCTTTCAACAATGCAATTTCCTGTGGTATAATTTATATTTACGTTTGCGGCCAAAGGTCCGAGACTTGCCGTATTTTCTTTACTGCTTAAAAAAATAACTTTTCCATTCAGATTCAGGACAACATTGTCTTTTAATAAAAATTCATTATAAATTGCCAGGCTGTCATTGATGGTAAGATTTACATTGTTTTCTATTCGGAGATTATTAAAAATAATTTTAGGCGCCTGGCATGAATAGGTTTGAGAACGGTTCCCATTAAAAATAACCATTCCGTTATTGTGAAGAAAAACTGCATTGGAAGACTTAATAAAATTTCCCCGGATAATTAAATTATCAGAAGGCGCTGTTTTATTTCCAGAGCCTGACATCATAAGATTCTGGTAAATCAATCCATTTGCGTTGGTAATAGGTTGATCAGGTTGATCGCCGGTTCTTGAATAGTCAACAGTACTTCCTGGTTCGAGAATTATATTCTCTATATCAGCATTTATAGCAGAACTTTTTATTGGCGCCGATGTAATGATCGCACCATTAAAACCCAAATTGGTACCGCATTTAAAAGTAGCGCCACTTTCAACTTTGACCGTCTGTGTGTGATCCCCGTTCCCGGTAATTGTATTATCATTTATCCAAAAAATACCGCCGGTCTTTACAGTAAAAGTTCCATTGGTATTCAAATGAATATTGCCTTCTGACATTCCCACATTGGTTCCGGTAACTTCGATATTTTGATAGTTTTTATTCCTGATAGTTTGCGAAGTAGCACCAGTTCCTTTGAATTCAATCACCCCGCCGGAAAGAGTATACACGCCATCCATTTTGGGATTGGGGCCGAAAGTACTTACAATCAGCCTGCTGTTTCCGGACATCGTAAGATTGGTATTTTCATCGCCAATATTTATTCCATTTATATTTCCTGTACAATCCAAGACTGCATCATCTTTAATGGTAAGCATTCCAAGAGGCGAGAAAGGCCCATTAGGCTTTTTTATTCCGCTGCCTGAAAAAATAAGATCTCTGAAATCATCTCTTGCATTGATAGACTGGTTGCCGTTTGCGTATAATTCAATGATGGAACCTGGATTAAGACTTATGCCAGTAGCAGTTGGAATTGAAGAATAGTTACCTGAGAAACCTCCGGAATGTGCTGTTTTATAAGTTCCATTAATAATGATAATTCCGCCTGAGGAATTACTTATCGTACTCGTCGTCATATCTAATGTTCCATTTACAATCAAATTTCCTGCTGTATTGCTCATATTTGATCCAGAAACTGTTACAAACGCACCTATCGGAATTGTTGCTTTAATCCCCAAATCAATTGGTTGCGTTAAAATTAATCTAAGTGACGATCCATCCAAAATCGCATTTGAATTATCCAAATAAAGCTTTCCGTTACCTGATTGAGTAATTGTCGCGCTACCTTTTATTCCATTTCTAAAAATTTTTTTTCCTGAACCAGAAAAGGTAATGTCAGTTGAAATCTCTAATAATCCATTTAAACGAAACTGTTTTGGATAACCAACTGCAGCGTTTCCATTCACTTTTGTCAATCTAAAAATTGGAATATCAGATATAGATGAATTTGGAAAGTAAGTGCTATCAGCAATTTGAAAAATTCCGTTGTTATTATATTCAAACACGGCCCCATCATTCCATATATTTTTAGTTGATGTAGCAAAACTTTCATAACCGCTGCCAGTAAACGAACTTCCATCTCCGATTTCTATTTTACCATTCGTAGAAATATTAATATTTGCATCTGCCGATTGGAGAATTGAACTGGTATAATTGTCTGAACTAACAATTTTTAAAACACCATTCTCCTTAATTAAAAGATCATCACCATTTCCATCATTGATATTCAAAACGCCTCCGGTCTGTAATTCCAATGTTCCTTCAATTACCGCCTGGTCCAAAGAAGCGGGAGAATTAATCGTAACAGTATGACCGGCCTGGATCAATATATTCTCCACATTTATTGAGGGGCACAATGATGAAAGATTCCAGTTCACATTATCGATAGAATATTCCCAGGTGGAAGGTGAAGCCCAGTTGCCGCTTTGTCGGCTCCTATAGTATGTTTGAATGGGGTTAACCATTACATCCATAGACAAATCATCTATCCTCCAGACTGCAATATTCTGGCTGGCTCCAGCTCCATTAAATCCATATATCCGAAATGTAATTGGGAAACCCGAAGAAAGAGAAGCAACAGTGTTTTGGTACAAATTCCATTTGGAATCAGCGGGTAAAGTATTTGCAGAAATGTCTGAATTATATAAATCAACCGAAGATCTTATTAAATACGCCTTTGGCCCGGTTGAAGTTGATCTTGATCCAAAATTGATTGCATTAACTGTCAGCGAATATCCCTGGTTCGGAGTTAAGGTAAATTCAAAATAAGTACTGGTAGATAAATTAAAACCTGCGGAAACTGTCGCTGCTCCTGCATTGTAATTCCCCGAGGAACCGCTATAACCTGATGACGGGGAGGAGTTGTTAATTAATACCGTAGCTCCATAATTATTGCCTTGCGCTAATTTTGATGCGCTTACGTAATTTACATTTTGAAAAGGCAAGTCGCTTCCGCTGCCTTCATCAAAATCCCATTTTATAATTTGCGCATCAGCAGAATTAAAGGTCAATGCAGCCAGGAGATTCAAAAATATTTTTGAGCGCCTGAATTTCTTTTGAAGAAAATTTTTTGAAAAAGAGATTCCCTCTTCTTTTAAAAATTGAAACAAATTCCCCATACCAAATAGTTGTGGTGTTAATAAATTTTGGCCGGTAGGATAAATAAAAATTTTCGGAAGGGATCGTATTAAACAATACTTAACTGCTTATATACTTTATATTTCAAATCAAAAATAAATGCAAAACTTCATATAAAAATATTTTTTTAAATATTTTTTTTTAATCATACAACCATCTCAGTGCATCACCTGTTTTTTGCAGCAATCTTAGTAAATGAATAAATTACCAGGATTTGTATTTTGAAATAAAATTAATTTAATGCATGTGTTATGGCATAAAACAGTTCCAAGCAGGCAATCGTTTGAACTCCTGTTTATATTTTATTTCGGAATGGTTCGGGATTTCTCCAAAAACCTTTTATAACCCGAATTCTCAGGAAATGAAAGCGATAAAATCTTTTACTTTCTGATAGTTAGGAGCGCTCAAGGGCACTAACGGAAGCCGCAAAATATTTTCAATCAAATGCAATTCAGTTAAAAATGATTTTATTCCGGCAGGATTATTTTCAATAAATAAAAGATCATACGCCGGCAATAATTTATAATGGAGTTTTTGAGCATTTTTAAAATCACTTTTCAGCGAAAGCCTTATCATATCTGAAAAATCTTTGGGAAAAGCATTAGCGATAACGCTTATCACACCTTTGGAACCACAAGCAATTAAAGGAAGAGAAATATGATCGTCTCCGCTAACAAATAAGAAATCATCCGGCATGTTTTTAAGAATGTGCATACATTGGATCATATTGCCACTGGCTTCCTTAATTCCCTGGATATTTTCGCATTCATTGGCAAGGCGCAAAGTAGTTTCAGCAGTGATATTACTCCCTGTTCTTCCCGGAACATTATATAAAATAACGGGCAAAGGCGATGCCTCAGAAATAGCTTTATAATGTTGAAAAATACCTTCCTGTGAAGGTTTATTATAATTAGGACTCGAGCTTAAGATAGCCGTTATATTTTCCAGGTTAAAATCTGAAAAATGATGTATGATTTCTTTCGTATTATTTCCACCAATACCCAAAACCAGTGGAACCCGGTTACCTGTTTTCTTGGAAGTAAACTCCACTACTTCTTTTTGTTCTGTTACTGAAAGTGTGGGAGTTTCGCCCGTCGTACCCAGCGATACGATGTATTCCACGCCATTATCAATAATAAAATCAATCACTTTTGCGAGCGAATCATAATCCACTTCGCCTTCTTTTGTAAAAGGAGTAATGATTGCTACTCCTGTGCCGGTAAGTTTATTTATTAAAGACACTTTTTATAGTTTAATTGAAAGGTTTAGATAAGTTTAGAAAGTTCAGGGAGTTTAGGTTGATAAATCAATTCAACAATATAACAATAAAATAATTCAACAATGTAACAATTTCCTATTCATCAAAGAAACCCATTTTATTGAATTTATTGATCCGCTGTTTTATCCTTTTTTCAGGACTGATTTTTTCAAGATCCTTGAAAATCGGTTTAATGAATGCTTTTAAATTGGCCGCTGCTTCATCATAATTCCAATGAGCGCCACCCAGCGGTTCAGGAATTACTCCATCCACCAAACCAAATTTGAGCATATCTTCCGAAGTAAGCTTTAATTGCTCTGCGGCGATTTCTTTTTGCGCCCAGCTTCTCCAAAGAATGGAACTACAGTTTTCAGGAGAAATAACTGTGTACCACGAATTTTCCAGCATCAGTACTTTATCTCCTACTCCAATTCCCAAAGCTCCACCGCTGGCACCTTCGCCAATAACCACGCACACAACAGGAACCTTTAAACGAAACATTTCGTAGATATTTCTGGCGATGGCTTCTCCCTGGCCCCGTTCTTCAGCTTCCAGGCCGGGATAAGCGCCGGGAGTATCAATCAAAGTGAGAATTGGTTTATTAAACTTTTCAGCCAATTTCATCAGGCGCAATGCTTTTCGGTAACCTTCGGGATTTGCCATACCAAAATTCCGCATCTGCCGCATTTTGGTATTGGTGCCTTTCTGATGCCCGATTACCATCAGGGTTTCTTCATCCATTTGAGCGAAACCACCAATCAGGGCTTTATCATCTTTCACATTTCTGTCGCCATGCAATTCCAGGAAATTGGTAAACATTTTTAAAATATATTCCAAAGTATAAGGCCGGTCCGGATGACGGCTCAATTGTACTTTTTGCCAGGGTGTCAGGTTTTCTGTTATCTCTTTTCTCTTCTGAAGAATATTTTGTTCCAGTTCATTAATAATTACTTTATAATTTTCTTTACCAGATTTTAAAGCGAGCTTTTGGTTCTCCTCAATCTGCTCGTAAAGTTCTTTAATGGGTTGCTCAAAGTCGAGAAACTGTCTTGCCGGTGTTGCCATCTTATTTAAAAAAGTTTTTTAAAATGAATACCCTTAAATCCTGTTTAATCTTTTTTGGGGCGGTAAAGTTAAGACGTCAAAATTAAATGGGAGCAAAAGCCCGCTTTGGGAAGATGGGAGCTTTTTTATAAAATAAAAATTCTAATTAAATGTTCTTCTGCTATCGGGGTATAAAAAAGAATCACCCAATATAATTTTTATTTTGAACACCCTTCAAAAATTTTACCCGACAAAATTTTTGATGAATTACAAAACAATGTTACATTTGATACCTAATTACTCCCTAAAGCTAACATCATTCTTTCCATTATCTTTTTTATCAATCCAAAATCTGTGTATAAATAGCCAAAAATACGCTTCTCTCCAGAACTGAAAGGAAACGGATATACTTTTTATTGTATTCATTTTAAAACAAAACACCATTTTATGAAACTG
>JBIQMJ010000189.1:0-9040 GCA_044463445.1 Segetibacter koreensis | reverse complement strand
CAAGTTTCCAACCACCCGATAAAGATCTTAACACTTGCTGGCAAAGTATGACTTATATCATTTCGCGCTACTTTCATTTATCTAACTATTGGAAGATCGATGGTAAACCCGTGCTGTGCATTTGGGACCCTAATCATTTGGAAAAAAGCATTGGCGTGCCTGCTACAAAAAAATTAATTGCTGATCTGAGAGAGTATGCACGTAGCCTGGGACACAAAGGCATCCATATTCATTCTTCGGGATATTATTCACCTAACAGCAAAGAAGAAGGGTATGACACTGCAGGGTCTTATAATCCACTTGATTGGGCAGCGGGCCGCTTTCAACCAAAAGAAAATGAATTGGTGGATTATGAAGTCGCAGCAGCCGACGTTGCTTCTAAAATATGGCCACAGGAATATAAAGAATTCAAGATACCATATATTCCGGCGGTCTCACCCGGGTGGGATTCGACACCCCGTTACATTATGAGGCATCCAAGACCGGAGAAGCCCAATCGTGACATCTGGCCAGCCTGTTCTATTTTCAAAAACGAACACCCGGCAGCTTTTAAGGCTTTCGTCCAGGCTTCTTTTGCCTATTTAAATAGTCATAAAGAAATTCCTCCTATTGTCACGGTAGCTTGTTTTAACGAATGGACAGAGGGGCATTATCTGTTACCCGATAATCGCTTTGGTTATGGTATGCTTGATGCATTGGCAGAAGCATTGGGAATTGAAGGAACCATGCTGTTACACGGGAAATAACCCCCCGTAATTTTTTTCTAAAAAGAACATTTAAAAATAAATCATGAGCAAAGAAATTACAAGAAAACATTTTATTAAAAATTTTGGATTGGCAACATTAAGTGCACCCGGATTGCTGGCTTTTTCCGGTAGTGACATTCTTTCGGGCAACAAAGGGAATGAGAAGCGTACAGAGAATTATGAAGGACGTGACCAAAATGAATGGATTACTATCCGTGGCTCATGGGTAAGAAAAGGGAATGCATTGCCCGGAGATATTGTCTTAACAAGTGCCGGCAAAGGATGCCAAATTGTGGTAGATGCAAAGGAACATACCGCGGTACATCGCGCAGCTAAATTTCTGGCCGCAGATATTGAAAAGATCAGCGGCTTTCGCCCGCCCCTGGTTGAAAAGCCGGGAAAATCAACCCGGATTCGGATAGCAACCTTAGGACAAGCAAATATTCCAAAGGAGATTGACACGGCAGATATAAATGGCAAATGGGAATCTTATAAAATAGTCACGTTGAACGACGAAGTTTGGCTTATAGGTGCGAATTTCAGAGGCACTGCTTTTGCCATCTACACGTTATGCGAGAGGCTGGGAATAGATCCATTGTATATATGGACAGGATTTCATCCTGAACATCAGACGGTACTGATCATGAAGAAAACCCTTTTCTATACCTCTTCTCCCACTTTTAAATACAGGGGTTATTTTCATGATGATGAAGATATTCTTCCCCGTCCCTTTGAAATGAGTGGCTACCCCCTGCGCGTTGGAGATGTGGATCTGGAATGGTATCAGCGATATTTTGAAACCGCATTGAGATTGCGAATGAACATGGTGGCTCCTTATACAAGAGTACATCGACGCTATGAAGTACAAAAATGTGCAGCAGAATGGGGGCTATTCTATACCTCTCATCATTATGACATTTTATTGTCTAATCCATTTGGAATAGAGAGGTTCAACCTTGCCAGGAAAAGAGGAATCAATCCTCAATGGGATTGGTTCAAAAATCGCGATGGCATGGTGAAATACTGGCGGGGCGGAGTTTGGGAAAATAAGGAATTACCCTGCATCTGGCCGGTAGGTCTGCGTGGCACCAACGATTATGGTTATCCATTTCCTAAAGGAACGTCAGAAAAAGAACAGACAAAAGTTTTCAATGACGTAATAAATACGCAAATAAATACTGTTAAGGAATTATTACCCTGCGATGCCGCACCGCCTTTTGCTCTTACACTCTATACCGAAATGCTGGACAAATATCAATCTCAAAAAAGTGAATTTAATTTACCCGAAGATGTGATGATCATATGGCCGGATAATAATAATGGAGAAATGCGCGCACTTCCCTCACAGTTAGGAAAATGGAAGCACGGTGTATATTACCACCTGGCCTATTATGGAATGGATTTGCACAAACAAGGAACCCACATTGTTTCACCACAAACAGTAGGCAAACAATTTCGCGAAATTGTGAAATCCGGGGCGACTGAATTTTTGCTGGTAAACGTATCAGAAATGCGCGATTATATGATGGAAGCCCGGATGGTGGCTGAAATAAGTTGGGATGCTCCTTCTATACTTGAATCAAACGATCCGGGCCTGCATTATATCAAATGGTGGAGCAATGAATATTTTGGTCCTGATAATATAGAAAATATTACCGGCGTATACAGGCAATATTATGAGTTGCTTGATGAACCCAAAAAGCTATGGCTGGGCGCAGATATGGTTCGGACCCTTCTGAGAAGCCTGGTTAAAAAATTTAAGGGTGAAATGTTTGAGCCTCTTAACGAGAATGATATTCAACTTCTTCAGCAGCGGAACAAGCAATACCAGTCGGTGATGGAGCTTATTTCTTCTTGTTCCAAAAAGATGAGCCGGAACCAAAAGCAATATTTCTTTGAGAATACCCAACTGGGATTATCTTTTGACTGGCGGCCCACACAAGCAGCGCTGCTTTTGCATAAAGCCTTGCTCGAAAATGATAAACAGAAGGCATGGCACTTCATTGAGGAGGCATATAAACCTCTTGAGCAACTTGAAATGGAAATATTGCAGGCCGAGAGACCGCCGTTTGATAAATGGTACCGTGAAACGTGGATAAGAGGCAAACTTTCAAGTCTTAACGTACATCGTTCTTATGAGTTGGTACGCGCATTTATATCATCAGGGGGAAGAGTCGCGCAGCCTCCAAAAGGCACAGGGCATGATAATGTAGCTCAAAGTAAAATATGGACCCGGTTTTTAGAGGATTCAGAAACATTGAACGACCCGCTGTCTTTACCATAAAATAACTGAAATATTAATATGTTTTAAAACCCTTCATGAAAAATAAATGAACGATTTGAAAGATGATTTTGTATTAACCGGTAAAATAATTGTTGTAACCGGGGCAACCGGTATATTAGGTAACGATTTTATAAACGGAATTGCAGCAAGGGGGGGGGCCGTTTGTATCCTTGGACGAAATGGACAGATCGCCAACAAAAGAGCAGCTCACATCATCAATAACGGCGGTAAAGCAATAGCAGTAATAGCAGATGTAACCAATGAGCAGCAACTTATTGATGCCAGGAAGAAGATACTGGATACCTTTGGCAAAATTGACGGCCTTGTAAATGCAGCCGGCGGAAATATGCCAGGCGCGGTAATACAGGCAAATGAAAATATTTTTTCTTTAAATTTTGGCGCCCTTCGCGAAGTACTGGATTTAAATTTATTCGGTACCATTTTACCTACACAGATATTTGGAGAAGCCATAAAAAATACCGGCCAGGGAAGCATTGTCAATATCTCTTCAATGGCATCGCAAAGGGCAATCACCAAAGTGCTCGGCTATAGCATGGCTAAGGCAGCCATTGATACTTACACCCACTGGTTTGCAGTAGAACTTGGATTGCGCTTTGGAGACAAAATAAGAATGAATGCCATCGCTCCCGGATTCTTTTTAACCGAACAGAACAGAACACTGCTGACTAACAGTGATGGCTCTTTAACAGACAGGGCAGATCTTATTATTAAAAATACTCCTTTCAAACGATTCGGAAATCCAAATGAACTTATCGGCGCTTTAATATGGTTACTAAGTGATGCCTCTAAATTTGTTACCGGAACAGTAATAAATGTGGATGGAGGATTTTCTGTATATAGTGGAGTATAAATTATAAATTGTCCTATATCTGAAATCTTTTAAAACACTCAATCTTAGTTGAACAAAAAAAACTTTTAGAAAAAAAATCTAAAAAAAAGCGTCAACCTGGTTTCTCATCATTGCCGCCGTATTCTCACAATCAAAACTTTATTCAATGTCTGCTCCTATATAGCCTCGCTCAGCCAACATTTTTCCCATTGGCATAAAGGCTTCATCTTCTTTCGGAGCCCACGTAGCCAGCCCATCCACATAACGGTTGTACATACAAAAGGCTGCAGCAATTAAAACGGTATCATGAATTTCTTTGTCAGTCGCACCGGAATCCCTTGCATTTTGAATATCGTCTTCAGTAACATACTTGCCGCCTTTTTGCACCTGCTTTGCAATCCTCAGCAGCGCCTGCATCTTAGGAGATACTTCCGTGTTAGGAAAACCCTTTTTAATTTCAGTTAAAAAATCAACAGGTTCATTCAAAAGGTTTGCCGCTGCTGCTCCGTGAGAACTGTGGCAGAAATGGCAATCGTTCCAGTAAGAAACTGAAGAGGCAATCATTTCCCTTTCGCCCCTGGTGAGCGAATTTTCCCTGACTAATAATGTTTCAGCAAGTTCGTTTAACGGGGCTGCTGTTTCGGGACGAAAATTAAGTAAGCCGATGATTCCCGGAAGTTCGTTGTTTAATTGAATGTGTGCCATATTTTTCTGATTTAATCGTTGATGAAAATAAAAATTATGAAAATTTGTTTGTTTACTGTGAAGGATTATTTTGAAAAAATTCTGAGAGAATTTATTTATACAAATCAATATCTGCATAACCTTCATCTGCTCTCCATTTTGCCCGTTCCACATACAATTGCCTGTCTTGCGGCGCCCACGTATTTAATCCATCTACATAACGATTGAACATACAAAATGCGGCAGCGATTAAAACGGTATCGTGAATTTCCTTATCAATAGCGCCAAGACTTCTTGCAGTTTCAATCTGTTCAGCGGTCACATTTTTACCACCTTTTTGCACACTGCCTGCAATGGCAAGCAAGGATTTTAATTTTTCAGAAATCGGTGCGGATTGATAGTCTTTTTTAATTCCATCAATTGTTTGCATGTCGCATGCAAAATAATGTTGTGCCATTGATCCGTGTACATTCTGACAAAAGAAACAATCATTCAGCGAGGATACGTAAGCGCCAATCATTTCACGTTCGCCACGCGAAAGTGTGTTGTTATCATCATGCAATAAAACTTCTGCAAGCTCATTCAAAGGCTTTGCTGTTTCGGGACTGTAGGCCATCGGCCCTCTGATGCCGGGAAGTTCATTTCCCAAATCAATGTGTGCCATAAAATTTATATTAAAAAGTGAGAAGTTAATTATTTTATTATTTTATTTTTTCTGGTGGAGTGTAACCGTTTGCCATGCGTTTTCCCATTTCTTCATATTCTTTAGGATCAGTAGGGGTAAGACTATTTAGCCCATCCACATACCTGTTAAACATGCAAAAGGATGCTGCTATCAACACCGTGTCGTGTATCTCACGATCATCTGCTCCCAATTTTCTCGCCGCCTCAATGTCTTCCAGCTTTACCTCTCTTCCCAATACCTGCACTTTTCCGGCGATGTGAAGCAAGGCTTTCAGCTTATCACTTACATTGGATCGTTGCATATCCCTTAAAACCTCATCTACTATTTTTTTTTCATTGCCATACAAACATCTCGCAGCAGCAGCATGGCTTTCCGTACAAAACATACAATCATTTCGATAAGAAACATAAGCCGCAATCAGCTCCCTGTCTGCTTCAGGCAAAGGTGATTCTCCGCGAAGTAAAACCTGAGCCAGGTCGTATAAAGGTTTGCCGGTTTCAGGTCTGAACATTACCAAAGAACGGATTCCGGGAACTCCTTCCGGAACTTTAATGTGTGCCATTTTTTAATTTTTAAATTCAGTAAACCAATTTTTATTGCCAAATCTTATTTTTTCAAACCAAATCAGGTAGAGTTTCAGGTACTCCCCGCAGTTCACGATGTTCATCCATTTCAATTTCATTTTGTCCTTTTCCAAATAATAGCACTAAAAACACCACCACAAACACCAATGAAAAAATAAAAATGGCATTTCCATATCCTCCCAAAGTGGTTACCAATATGCCAATAAACAAAACTGCTGAAGCAGTAAAAAGTCTGCCGACATTAAAGCAAAATCCTGTTGATGAAGCACGGATTACCGTTGGAAACAACTGAGGGATAAAAACCGATAACGATCCCTGGCTGCCACCAAAAAATAAAGCAAGCACGGCAATTTCAGCATAGATGATTTTGCTGAAAACGGCATTCGTTTTAAACAAAATAAATGACAAAAGTGCACAGGCAGAAAAACAGATCAGCATGGATTTTCGGACACCCGCAAGGTTAACCAGCCATCCGGATAAAAAACCGCCAATCAGGCCACCCATACCCATAAACATCATACTTAATCCTCGTTCTTTTTGGCCATCTGAATCATGGATCAGGGTTTGTATCCAGGTAGGCAACCATGAAAAAATTGCCCATAATCCAATCAACATGGTTCCGAAAATTATAGAACCAAAAATTAATTGGCGACGATTTTCTTTTGAAAAGGTGTTTATTCTTAAAGAACCCGACAAGGCTCTTTCAGTTATGTGCAATCGCCATCCCGGTGATTCCTTCAAAATAAAAATTCCTACAATAGCAATAAATAAAGGAGCAAACCCAACAAAAAATCCCAACCGCCAGTAAACTACCAGGTAATTGATAAGGCCTGCGGAAAATATTCCTATCGGAAAACCAATAGATAAAATGCCAATATATATGGCTTTACTGCGTTTGGGCCATACTTCACTCATCAGAATTACTGAAACTACTAAAACTCCGCCCACCCCAAATCCGCTCAGGAATCTGCATATCACAATGCTCCACCAGTTGGGCATCATGCCGGTAAGTACCGTGAACAATCCGTAAAAAGCGATGGAAGATAGCAACGATTTTTTCCGGCCGATTCTGTCGCTGATGATTCCCCACAAAAATCCTCCAAATGCCCAGCCGAAAATAAAAACAGCATTGAGATAAGCGCTGATATCATTGAGTTCTATCAGACTTTTGTCCATAGAAAGATCTTTTAAAACTACCGGCAAATAAACCGACATAAGTGTAGAAACGGCTCCTCCGAATGCAGTGCTTAAAAAGCAAATTGTAAAAAGCAGGGCGCGGTATCTGCCAGAGTTTTTTGATTCTAATTCTGTTATTGAATCCATGTTTTTTCTTTTTAAGAAAGGTATTTAATTGAATGGTATCACTTTTGCAAACAACTGATCCTACCATTATTTGTCCATCAATTCATTATATTTTTTTTCCAAAAACCGGTAACCTGCTTCTTTGTATTCCGGTGTTGAAACGGTAAAATGATCGCCCGGATAATAATTGAACACAAATCCTGAATTTATTTTTTTCATCTCCTGGTCAAATAAATGAACCGCATAATTCAGCAAAAAATTATCCTGCTCTCCTACAGATACTCTTATTTTTCCCTGCAAATCCTGTTGAAGCTGCGCCCAGTGTGATCTGACAAATAAAGAGATGTCATAATTTTTCCAGTTCTCAAATGTAGCCGGATCAATATCGCCTGTGCCATCATTCCACAAACTGCTCGGCGTACCATCTTTGTTCCTGGCGCTAAAAACGAAGTTAAAAGAATGCATTTGCTCGCCCCGCCAAATTACGTGTTCCATTGCACACATGTCCTTCATGAATATCCAGGGATAACGGCCGGCAATGGTGGCTGCCAGCCGAAAAGTACTGTCTTTCGAGTAGTAAAGGTTTTTGTCCCGGTACAAATTAATCCCCTGGAAACTTCTGAAATCAACCGGATCAGGAGAGCTGGACCAGCATGCGGTAAACACTTTTGGATAATGAGTTTGCAGCCAAAGTACCGTCCATCCTCCGCTGCTGTGGCCCGTTAGAAGCCTTGCTTCATTGGCCCGATATGCTTTTTCAACCAGCGGAATCAGTTCATTGGTAAGTGCATCGCCCAATGGACCATTGTTATCACTATTGGCATACACGGAATGCCCGCCAGGGCAATGGCCATCCAGAAAAACACGGATGCAGGGAGTTGTGTCTATCGGCTCACCCGGAATATTTTTTCCCGACCAATAATGATAGTCGCCGCCAAAGCCAGAAATCCAATACAGCACCGGAAATCTTCGCTCTGGTTGCGTGAAATATTCTTTTGGCAAAATTACAGCCGCATTGACCGTGGTAGGCCTTTTATAAAATGCAGTCAGCAATGCTGAAGGCGCTTTTATTTCTTTCACGTATTGTGTTTCAGCAAATGAAGGTTCCGGAATCACTTCATTACAAACTATATTGAAGGACTGGTTCGTATTTTTTGTAAGGTTTACAATTACAGCCTGGTTATACATGTTGCCGGGGCTCCCGCCAATAGAACGGCCGCCTTCATTTCTGTCCCAAACCACTTGTGCATGATATTTTCCCCTTTCAATATCCGACAAGATCACAGGATAAAATGTGGCTGCATCATCAAAGACAACCTTTTGTCCCGGATGAACATTTTTTACCATAATAGAAAAGCAAGGAAATTTATACACTCCAATCATTTCATCTTTCGGGCTTTTAGAATCTTTGGAAAGATATAAAAACACTCTTCCTGAAAAATTTTTTCCGGAAGCGTCAGGAGAATAACTGGCAGTAAACTTTTGCCCAATAGCCTGGAAGCAACAGAAGGTTACGATACAAAATAGAAGGGATCTTTTATTTGTCATCATTTATTATAAATTAAATTGTAAATCAAATTGCTTTGTCAACGCTTCTTCGATTAATTATTTTCTGTTGTAGGCAAAGGAAACTCGCTCCACACATCATCTCCCGGCCGGTCAACCGGTAGCGTATTTAGAAGATGATACCTGCGCAAATCAATCCACCGGTGACCTTCAAAAAATAAAGAATATCTTCTCTGCTTCAGCATTTCTGTAATTAAAGCTGATTGGGTAATGGTGCCGCTATAATCCGGCAATCCGTGTCCATTCCTGATAACATTAATAGCTTTCACTCCTTCTTCCAGGTTGTTCAACTGAATGTTAGCTTCTGCATAAATAAGAATTAATTCTTCATTTCTTATA
>JBIQMJ010000188.1:0-9049 GCA_044463445.1 Segetibacter koreensis | reverse complement strand
AAGGCGAGGGTTTTTACCCAGACTTAATATAATAAATTGGATTGCTTTTGATTCATCATCGTCTTCATTGACAAATAAAAAAACAAAATGGTTGTCACCCTTTAATTCCAGGTAAAGTTTGTTCAACGAAGGCATTTCGGCCCTGCATGGCGGGCACCATGAAGCCCAGAAATTGATAAGCACAATTTTTCCCTGCAAAGAATTGGAAGAGATTATGTTTCCGTTCATGTCAGATAAAGAAAAATCCGGTACGGGTTTTGGGTGGGTGATAGCTTCTTTCTTTATGTCAGCCTTAAACAATCCGGTCGAAATAATGCCTTGTAACATCCATGCCTTTGCTGTGGGACTAAAAATTAAGGTAATCAGGATTGCATAAAAAAGCAAGCTTCCCCAATTCTTCCTGATCCTGGTAAAAAAGCTTTTAGTATTCATTTTGTATAATAAACATTTTTTAAAATATCTATCAAATAAATATACAAAATTTTTTGCCGAAATTATGATTGGAAGCCTGTCTTAAATAAGTTAGTTACTTTAGAAAGATATTTTTTCAGCTCGTAATTTCCGGTACTGAAATCGTGGTTTCTGCATTTGCTTTTTTAGAAATCGCTTCATCCTTTTCCGCTTTTTTTTCTAATCCTTTCATACCCCAATGAAGAATGGCAGGAATTAAAAGAAGTATCAATTTTGAAAGAAGGGGTAAAAACAGGGATATGAGAAATGAAATAATAAAAATCACCGGGATAACAAGGCTACGGTATAAGCCAAGCCTGATGCGGGCCGGCGAAATCACACGCGATAACATTTTTCTTTTTGGGTTACTCACATACAGCCAAAGCCAGCAATTCATAAAACCAGTGAGACACATATTAAAAGTGTAAATCGCATAAGGAAGTTTCAGGTTTTCGTAAGAGCTGTATTCACCAAGAAATCCTGAACTGAAAGGAAGCAAAACTACGGTAAATAGGAAAGCAAGGTTCAACCATAACAACCCTGTGTTATATCTAATAACATAACCAAATATACGGTGGTGCACTGACCAATAATGCCCAACGATACCAAAGCTGATTACAAAGCCCAAAAAGCGTAAAGACATATGAGAAAGTGATTTCCACAAAAGTGCATCGGAAGGCGCGGCCAGATCAGGTACCCTGATTTCAATAATTAATAAGGTAATGCAAATAGCACAAACGCCATCCGTGAAAAATATAAATCTTTCCAGTTGAAAATCCTGTCTTTCTTTATCATGCTTTGGTTCACGCATCAGTTTTATAATTTTGAAATATTTCCCAGGCTGGTAGCCGATTGGGATTCAGGATTTTCAGGTATTAAAATTTTAGCGGTTAGCGCAGGATATTAGTATATAAAAATAAGAAACTAATTTAGACTTTCCAGTAGTAAGTTGCTTTTACTGCTTTTCGTAAAAATTGTAAAGTTCATTTTTTTCTTTGAAAGCATCTTGTCTAAATTTGCAAATCGAAAATCTAAAATGAATAATACTTCAGCTACGTTAGAAAAAAATCTGGAAAAAACGGTTTACCCTATTTTGTTTGCTATCAGTTTTTCGCATTTATTAAATGATACGATTCAATCGTTAATTCCTGCTATCTATCCCATTTTGAAGAAAAATTACAATTTGTCTTTTGCCCAGATTGGATTAATTACACTTACATTTCAAATGGCCGCTTCAATTTTGCAACCATTTGTAGGAGTTTATACCGATCGAAAACCTCAGCCTTATTCATTGGCAACCGGCATGGGCTTTACTTTAACGGGTTTGATTGTTTTATCCTTATCTCATCATTTTTACCTGGTGCTGGTTTCAGTGGGACTTATTGGCATTGGTTCTTCTGTCTTTCATCCGGAATCTTCAAGAATGGCGCACTCTGCTGCGGGAGACCAGCCAGGATTAGCTCAATCTATTTTTCAATTGGGAGGAAACCTGGGAAGTTCAATTGGTCCCTTGCTTGCTGCATGGATCATTGTACCTCATGGCCAAATGAGTATTATCTGGTTTTCATTAATTGCTTTGCTGGCAATTTTTGTGCTGACCAAAGTGGGCAATTGGTATAAGATTCATATCATCAGACGGAAAAAGAAAACAAAAAATATTCAGGCTGTATTTCATTCTTCTTTTTCCAAACGAAAAGTTTACGGCTCTGTGGTAATTTTACTGGTCTTGATTTTTTCAAAATATTTTTATCTCGCCAGTCTTACCAGTTATTTTACGTTTTATCTTATCAATAAGTTTCATGTGGGAATTCAAACTTCGCAAATCTATTTATTTGTTTTTCTTTTTTCTGTAGCCGGCGGCACTTTAATTGGAGGGCCTTTAGGCGACAGATTTGGAAGAAAATATGTGATCTGGTTTTCTATATTAGGAACAGCGCCGTTCGCATTGGCCTTGCCTTATGCCAATCTTTTTTGGACTATAGTTTTAGTGGTCCCGATTGGTTTGATTTTGTCTTCAGCTTTTTCAGCTATCCTCGTCTATGCCCAGGAATTGATTCCGGGAAAGATAGGACTGGTGTCGGGCTTATTTTTTGGATTTGCTTTTGGAATGGGCGGAATTGGTTCTGCATTGTTAGGAAATCTCGCCGATAAAACCAGTATTATTTATGTATTTCATGTATGCTCTTTCTTACCACTGATTGGTATTATTACCGGATTTCTGCCAAATATTGAAGGTTCTAAGAAAAGATTGAAGAAGGTTATTTGATTTGGAAAAGATCAACAATCAGGAGACAGTAAATCAACAAATTCAGTGTTTTTTTAATTCCCGCATAATTATTGTAATCAACCTCATTGAATCTAAATTCAAAAAACTATGGGGATACTATTTATATCAATTACCGCAGGAATTATTGTGGTGCTTTTTATCTTAATTATATGGTTGCGTAAAAATAAAACCAGGAATAATCCTATGGGGCCAGGTTCACGCAGCATTGTAGAAGAAAAAACAGGAAAAGAAAAAGGAATTTATGATTAAAAAAATAAAGAAGCGCGTCTCTTTTATTCTGCATGAAAGACTTCAATTAGAAAGAAATTTCTAAATTTTTAAAATGAACGTATAGGCAATTGTGAAAATAATTGTCAGTGACAAGGATATAAAAATCGGTTACAACTTTCCGAATAAAAAAAGCCGGATGGAAATCCAGCTCGTTTTAATCCAATATCCTATGAAAAACCTGTTGCAAATATAGCATCCTTTTTGGATTGACAAAAAATCATTTTCAAGTGGAAATAATTAATAAAAATCTAATATTTTGGCAAATTAAATAAAAACATTATTTAATTTCTAAATATCTTGTCATACATAATTTTATTAAATTGGGTAATTCCTCTTTTAATTGCTAATTGATACTTTTCTAAAGAACGTTTTAGCCAATAAAAAAGTCATGACTCTACAATCATGACCTGTTTCTTTTTATTTTGAGAAAAATTGCTTTACTAATTCTTCTTTCTGAAAAAGTTTTAATAAACAATAATTCTTGTATGCAAGTTATTAACCGGCCGGGCCGCCTTGGGAATATGAAGAACAACAATTCCGGATCTATATTCAGCGCTTATAAAAGCCGAATCTGCATCTTCAGGCAAAAGGATATGCCTGTCAAACCATTTATAACTAAATTCCTGCACCTGTTGATCCTTTAGGGTAGAATTTATCTTTTCATTATTTACCGCACAAATTGATAAGATATTTCCTTTGGCATAAATTAATAATTCATCTCTCTTTACTCCCGGAATTACCACTTCAATTTTATAAGAACGTGATTGCTCTGTAATATTAACTGCTGGATGGATTATATCTTTTTTATCCGTAAGCTTTATCGCTTCTTTAATATCTTTCTCATTTAAAAGAGGAACATATTCTCCAGGATATATTGAACAGTCCGGTGTACGATTTATTGTTTGTTTCATGGCCGGGTTTTTTTTTAAAGATACATTATTTATGAGAAAAAATTTAAATTGATTTTTTTATGAACATTATTGAATTGTATCAATTTAGAAGCGCAAAAATTATGCCTTCATTACGATTCAATCGTATAGCCAACACGATAACCAGTCATTCAATTTATGTGGAAATATTTTCACTAAATACATGCAAAATAATTTTCTGTTCCGGCTTTTCTGATCTCATTTTTTTTATTTAAAAAAAGTAATCCTCTTCATGATATTTCCTTGTTGCACCCGAAAATTGAAATTTAGGATGGTTATCTTTTATTAAAGCAATACCACCCACATTTTCCAGCAGTCCGCCCCGGGTGATTTCAATTCTGTTGCCTCTCATAAGAAACTTTTCAATTTGTTCATTTAATTTTTTAGTTGATGCAAAATTTGATTCTTCCTGTGCAGTCCTATGGATTTCATCTTTCATAAAACTGTCAATTAACAAAAGCCCATCATCGCTGAGCTTAAGGGCACTAATTACTTCGTTGAGCCGGGTATAAAGTGTATTGGTTCTTTTTGCGATAGCCATTTGGCCTTTTATCAGTTTGGATTGTTGGAAATCCCATTGTTTAATAATCTTATTAGTCAATAATTCTATTTTGGAATATAAATCTTCTTTTGAAGAAATGTTTATTTTAAAAGCAATTTCTTTAAAGGGAAAAGACTCACAAAATTTCCCGGCTGGATAATCGTCTTCGGAGAAAACAAAAATAGGCTTATCGTTTTTGCTGTTCACTCTATTTATAATATTGGAAATTCCTTGTATAATCGAATCCGTTTCCGATTCATTCTCCAATTGGCGTGTGTGTTCATATACTTTGTGAAGTGAGTCATTAAAATATTCATACAATATTGCTCCGTTAATTTTGAATACCAGCAATTCAAATTCGGGATTTTGTTTTGAATTGCCAACAAGATCTAAAAGGGAAAAATTATCATTGACAAGAAACACGGGTTTGCCACTGTAATTGAGATAAATAACCTTTTCCTCTTCCCCTTCAACAATGACGGCGACGCTTTTTCTATGAGAATTATAATTTAAACCGGCAAAAATCTTTTGCAATCTCCTGGTTACTTGTTTAATCTCACTTTCTTCGTATGATCTTTCCAGTTTTGCCTGGGCTATTTCAAGCGTATAATTTAAAATTCCCTGGATAGTATTTTTGTCAACCATTGAAGGATGGAACGGAATAACCAAACCGAATGAATAAATTGTGGGATTTATTTCCCGGGTCAATGGTTTTTCAGATTTGATTTGGGGTAGTGTGATCATAATTACTTTTTGTTGAGGAGGTGAAAGAATGGGTTTATCATTCCTGTATGAGATCAATAATTTTTTTTAATTTCTATTTATCAAAAGGTTTATTCAATTTCCTGGATTCCGCACCAGTTTGATAATTTTTCTTCTACTTTATAAAATTGATTCTCCCGTCATTTTCAAGGATAACACAGGAACAAAAATCATCTATAACTTCGAGTGTATGCTGCTCGTTTTTATTAATCAAGAGAGTTTCGCCCTGGCGTATATCCACCATTCTATCCGAAAAAGTTATTTTTCCTTTTCCTTTCTTACAAATTAAAAAAGCATCGGAAGTTGCTTTGTGTAAGGGCATTTTCTCACCTACATTTAAAGCTACATTAAGTACTTTGTACTTGTCGCAACTATAAACTTCTGTCATTTCCATAAATTTTTTCTTTAGGATTCAAAGGTATACCAATTGGATTTAATAAAAGTATTCAAATACTTTTATTAAGCAGAAAAGCTTACGAAATCAGTAATTTTATTGCTTTATTTCTGAACCTTTCTTCCTGAAGCCTTTCATCTATAATAACAAAAGTTAGATTGCATGCAATTTACTGACACCTCTGCTTACGGAAAATGATCGATCTCAGCAATTCTCATGATTGCAGTCACAATTCTTTAATTCAAGATTAATTCAAGATTTAATTCAAAAAAAGAGACAAAAAATAATAGAAAAATGGAACTCCAGAACTGTAAAAAGAAACCCTGATGAATTTTTTTTTTAGCTTTTGACAGATTCTTCCACAGAAATTTTGTGGGCCCGGCTTATCTCAAAAGAAAATAAAGTAAGAAAAAATCCCTGCACAATAAACAAAATGCCAATAAAAGATACAATGGTAAAAATTGCAATTAACGGTCTTAGAAAAATAAGGAATCCGGTAATAATGCTGAGTACGCCAGCAAGAAGCACTACCCTCCAAAATTTATATTGATTTTTTCTGAAGAAATTGGATTGAAATATCCAAAATATACCCGTCAAAATTCCATAAAACGCAAACACATATGGAAAGGTAATAGCGGTTAGCCCAATATTCATCAATAGAATTATAGCAAGGATTACGTCCAGAAATCCATCGGCCATCTGCCAGCCCCAGCCACGATGAATTTTCCTGGTTACCAGAGCAAATAGCGCCAGTGCCAATCCTGAAATAAATAAACAGATACTACCATAGACGATCAGGCCAAGCATTCCACTAATGGGAAATCTTAAAATATAAAATCCTAAAAAAATAAAGATTAAACCCTTTATTGTGATAAGCCACCAGTTTTTTGATTTAATCATGGTTTAATTTTTAATTAAAGTTATTCTTCTTTTATAGTTTTATAGTCTTGTCTAAAAACTGGAAGAAAAAATCCTGCACTCTAACGATTATTCCGGCTTAAATATTCATCTTCTCAAAATTAATTACATTAATCCATCCCTCGAACTTTTCTGCATTTTCTTTTTGGTAAAATAATAATCTTCATAATTTATTTGTTTACTGTTTCTTACAAAGTGTTCTGCAATCTTTTTTAAATAAAAGAATCCACTGCCATTTTTACACATTTTTCCTGTTGGCATAAACCTTGTCATAAAGACATTAAAATAAATAAACAATAAATTATATGTTATGGCAAAAATTATAGGTATTGACCTCGGAACTACAAATAGTTGCGTGGCAGTAATGGAAGGAAATGAACCGGTAGTAATACCCAATGACGAAGGCCGCAGAACAACGCCTTCTGTAGTTGCTTTTTTGAAAAACGGTGAAAGAAAAGTTGGAGATCCTGCAAAAAGACAAGCGATCACTAACCCGAAAAATACCATCATGAGTGTGAAGCGTTTTATGGGGCATAAATGGAATGAAATAACTACAGAAGCATCGCATCAAAGTTATCAATTGGTAAAAGGTGACAATGATACGGTTAGAATTGACATCGAAGGAAGACAATATACACCACAGGAAATATCTGCAATGATTCTTCAGAAGATGAAAAAAACTGCCGAGGATTATCTTGGCCAGGAAGTCTCAGAAGCAGTAATTACCGTTCCTGCCTATTTTAATGACTCACAAAGGCAAGCTACCAAAGAAGCCGGTGAAATCGCTGGCCTCAAAGTACGGCGTATTATCAACGAGCCTACCGCCGCAGCTTTGGCATATGGACTGGATAAAAAAAGTGTAGATCAGAAAATAGCTGTATTTGACCTGGGCGGAGGTACTTTTGATATTTCTATTCTTGAATTAGGCGATGGAGTTTTTGAAGTGAAATCTACTAATGGGGATACTCATTTGGGAGGTGATGATTTTGACAAAGTGATCATGGATTGGCTGGCAGCAGAATTTAAAAAAGATGAAGGAATCGATCTTCATAAAGATCCCATGAGCTGGCAGCGTTTGAAAGAAGCTTCTGAAAAAGCAAAAATAGAATTGTCTTCATCAACCGAAACAGAAATTAATCTTCCTTACATCACAGCAGTAGACGGAGTTCCAAAGCACCTGGTAAAAAAATTAACCCGTTCTCAGTTTGAAAAATTAGCCGATGAACTTTTCACACGGTGTTTAAAACCCTGTGAAGCCGCTTTGAAAGATGCCGGCATTAATAAAAACGAAATCAATGAAGTGATACTGGTTGGTGGTTCCACACGTATTCCTAAAGTACAGGAACTGGTTGAAAATTTCTTTGGCAAAAAACCACATAAAGGCGTAAATCCGGATGAAGTAGTAGCCATCGGCGCTGCCATTCAGGGTGGTGTACTGACCGGCGAAGTGAAAGATGTACTACTTCTTGATGTAACTCCTCTTTCTCTGGGCATTGAAACAATGGGTGGTGTGATGACAAGATTGATTGATTCCAATACAACCATCCCTACAAAGAAAACAGAAGTATTTTCTACTGCGAGCGATAACCAGCCTGGTGTGCAGATTCATGTGCTTCAGGGTGAACGCCCTATGGCCTCTCAAAACAAGAGCCTTGGTACTTTTAATCTTGATGGAATTCCACCTGCTCCCCGTGGCGTACCTCAGGTAGAAGTTACTTTTGATATAGATGCAAATGGTATTTTGAATGTTTCTGCAAAAGATAAAGGAACCGGAAAATCTCATAACATCCGGATTGAAGCAGGTAGTGGCCTTAGCAAAGAAGAAATTGAAAAGATGAAATCAGAGGCAAAAGCCAATGAAGCGTCAGACAAAGCTGAAAGGGAAAAAGTAGATAAAATGAACCAGGCTGACAGTCTCATCTTCCAGACAGAAAAACAATTGAAAGAATTTGGTGAAAAAATTTCTGCAGATAAAAAAGCGCCTATTGAATCAGCTTTAACGAAATTGAAGGAAGCCCACAAAAATCAAAATCTAAGTGAGGTGGACTCAGCTACTGCCGAATTAAATGCAGCATGGACTACTGCAAGCGAAGAAATGTATAAATCAACCCAGGGCGAAGGGGGCAATGGTCAGCCAAATGCTGGTCAGGGAGCGGAGCAAAATACCGAAGCAAATGCAGGCGGGGACAACGTGACCGATGCAGAATTTGAAGAGGTCAAGTAAGTTTGAATTGAACATAAAAAATGGGGCTGCCTTTGGACAGCCCTTTTTTATGTTTCTGTATGTTACCTTTGCACAAAATAAAAATCAGGCTGATAAGTTGGTTTACTGTATCGTTTTGTTTTTAATTTTATAATTGTGTACTTTTTACATTGCAGTTCACAGGAATTAAGTTGTTGTTTTTAAATAATAATTGCAGAAAATGAAGATCAGTTTTTATTTGAGATATTACACCGTAATGGGTGAACAAATATCTATTATTGGAAATAATAAATTC
>JBIQMJ010000187.1:0-9072 GCA_044463445.1 Segetibacter koreensis | reverse complement strand
CAGTAGACCTTGATTACCTCTATTATGACCAGCCCGCAAGTTCATTACTTTCCAATCATTATTTTTATCCTGATTTTACGGTGAGGAAACAGCCTTCTTCATTAATAGGGGACCTTCCATCAGCCATAAATATTTATTCCGCAAAAACTGATTTTACTTTTCCATTATCACACAGTGCAAAAATAGAAACGGGTTTAAAAAGCAGCTATGTTTCAACTGACAATGATGCGATTTATCAAAACCGGACCAGCTCAGGAACCACTGTAGATGAAGGGAAAACCAATCATTTTATTTATAAAGAAAATATCAATGCGGCTTATGTAAACTATAACCAGCAAATAAACAAATGGGGATTACAGGCAGGCTTACGCGCAGAAAATACTAATGCTGAAGGACACCAGTTAGGCAATGCTTCGCATCCTGATTCTTCGTTTACAAAAAATTATGTGAACCTGTTTCCAACCATTTATGTAAGCTATCAAATGAATGATAAAAATACATTTTCGGCTAATTATGGAAGAAGAATTGACCGCCCTGATTATGGGGACCTGAATCCCTTTTATTATTTTTTGGATGAATATACTTACCAGGTAGGGAATACTTTGCTTCAACCTCAGTTTTCAGATAATATTGAACTGTCGCATACCTATAATGGCTTTTTGACTACGACACTTAACTACAGTAAGATCCATAATGTTTTTACTGATGTCATCAAACAAATAACGAGCGAAAGGAAAACATTTCAAACAAAAGAAAACCTGGCTTCAAAAACCAATTATGGCTTGGCGGTGAGCGCTAATTTTCCGGTCACTAAATTTTGGTCAACCAATTTGTATTCCAACGTAAATTATAATGCTTACAGCGGTGTTCTTGACGGAGGTAATTTGGAAATAGATGCAATAACAGTCCTGGCCAATATGAACAATCAATTTAAGTTGAATAATGGCTGGAGCGCAGAGCTAAGTGGGTTTTATAGGGGAAAAGGAATTGAAGGAGAGATATTGATCTCTCCGATGTGGAGGCTTGATGCAGGAGTTCAGAAATTAATTTTGAAGAAAAAAGGGAGTCTGAAATTTGGTATACGTGATATTTTCAATTCCCAAAATTTCAGTGGAAGAATTAATTACCAGGATATTGATGCTTACATTAAAAATGTTCGTGACAGCAGAACTTTTTCTCTCACTTTTTCTTACCGGTTTGGCAAACCAATTAAAAATCAGCAACACAGAAGGACCGGTGGCGCTTCTGAAGAACAAAACCGCGTGAAAAGTTCGGGGAATTAATTCTTATAAAATCTTAAATCGTAAGATGTCCAATTGCTTCCTGCGGTTGGACATTTTTAATAAGGATCATTATTTATAATATTTTTAATCGTTCTATTTGTACAATTTGATGATCAATATCTGAAACCCTCAGAAAATAATTTCCCGGCGCTGGCTTTTGCGGCCAATCAATATTTACAGACTCAGCATTGGTAATTGTATAATTTTTTTGAAAGATCATTTTACCAAAGCTGTTAAACAATTCAATTTTATAACGGTTTTTTGCTTTATTTATAAATTGAATATTTATGCCTGATACGGATGGATTAGGATATACTGAAATATTTGGTTGATCCTCATTTTGTATGAAAGTACGCCGGATTTCAGAATAAGAATTGTTTCCGTCGGTATCTGTATGTTTGATTCTAAAATAGAGATTGCCTGTTATATTTTTACCAGGAGAAAATATAAAACTGGAATTGGTGACGGCTCCGGAAGCCCTGGAAATGCCTTTACCTAAATTGGTAAAAATTTTTCCGTCTTTGCTCATTTCAATTTCATAAGAGCCAGTTGGATGCGGATCATTTAATCTCCAGCTTATAACCACATTATTATCTTTCATTGAAACAACAAAATTAGTCAGCTTAGTTTCCAAAATACTGAATGGGCACCAATAATAAACTAACTGAACATCAAGCCGGGTATAAGCTTTTAATTTTATGATTGCATTGTCACTACCGGTCAGGATGGTAAAAGTGCTTGTAGTTAGATAGTTGATTGTAACATCCCCGCTTCCATAAAAGTCAGGATTACTACCGAAATATTTGGTGTAATAATTTTTATTAAAAACAGTATCAGGGCCGATTTCTGCTTCGTCATCATGTCCCACCGGATCATAAGCGGCTAATGTATAAGGCCCGTAATTTTTGGGTGGGGATGTAACTGAACTAAAAAAACCTCCGGGCCCTGAAAATTGAGAACGCCGGTAAGTTTCGAAAAGATAATCTTCGGGAGAAGTGAGATTATTTTCCAGGTTGTAATTAACCACAGTAGTAACTGTATCACTAAGCTTCATGCAGGTTAGTACGCCCATTGTGTCGCTAAATTTTGGAAAGACAAGATAGGTATTAGTTGAAATTATTGAATCGAGATATTGATGATATACTATTGAATCAGGTAAAGTTCCATCAGAGCACGTGCATTGTGAAAAAGCAATTTTACCCTGCAACAAGAAACAGAGTAAAATTAATTTTATCGGTAATCTTTTCATAGGTCGAAGGTTTAGTAAAAAAACAAATTTCTTCGCCTATAAAAATAGCTGTTAAATTTAGCCATGACAGCGCAAAAGCACCCTTTTATTCACTCAGTAAAAGCAAGGAGGAAGAAGGGTAAAAACACGGCAGGGCAGATAGTAAAAAGATAAATAAGCAGTATTTTTATTTTAGCATGAAACAAAAAAACTTCCTGCTTTTATGCAAGAAGTTTTTTTGTATTGATTTTTATTTCTTTTTAAGAAAACAAACCACCCTTCTTTAAGTTTACGGTTCCTTCGCCGATTTCAAAACCATTGTTGTAAATGGAAATTTTGTAATCTCCTGTCTGGAACTGGCTGTTTTGAGACCATTCCACTTTTACAGGTTGCTTCTGGCCTTGTACATAATTTACCTGAATCTTTTTGGTAAAGGCCTTTTGAATTCCATCACGCGTGGTAAAATTACCGGAACCCAAAGCGTCTACCTGCACGGGTTTTCCATCCGGAGCCGTGATGCAAACATAAATATCTTTAGGGCCTGACGGTGTGATCCTGTTGGCATTCAGCAAAAATGAGATTCTTAATTTATCTACGCGCTTGGCAGTGGAAGTAACTTTTTCCTTGCCGCTGTTTTTTTCTTTTATTCCTTCAATTGAAAAATTGGAAGCAGTTAATGTAGAGCCGATATCAATAAGCGTGTCTTTGTGTTGGATCACGGTATTTGCAGAATCGTAGCTGCGTTGTACGATATCCCTTTGCTGCGTTACCACACGGTTGGCTTCTGTAAGTTGGGTATTGGCATTTTGCAAAGAATCTATTTGAGCGGTATACATCTCAATATTTCCTTTTAACTGGGCAATCAGCCGTTGTGCTTCAGCAAGCTCTGCTTTGGTAGCATTTCGGTTGTTGATGATACTTTGCACTCTTGCCCTTAAAGCATCAATATCTTTATCCTTGGTCTTTAAGAGGCTGTCTGCTTTTGCATTGCTGGTCTTAAGTGCATCAAGCCGCATTGCCGCATCATCCAATTCGCGTTGCAATTCATTTTTTGAAGAATCACTGTTGACAATTTGTGTGGTAAGATCTTGTTTTTCCTGCCGGGTCTTATTTTTATCAAAAATAATATAACCCCATGTTGCCAGCAAGGCAATCACCAGGACGGCAGTTAAAATATTACGGCCACTATTATTTTTTTTAACGACTTCTTTTTCCCCGGGATTTTCTGGCTCAGGAAAGTTTTCGTAACTCATGTTGTAATTTTTTTTTTGTAAATATTAATACGTTTTATAATTTTTTCCAAAATCATGCCAAAGAAATTTGACACTCAGAAGGATCATTCAAAGCTATTTCTTTTCTTCATAAAGTAATCTGAAATTTTTATCTTTGAAAAATGACCGCTTCTTCCATCATTGCTAACTGGAAAAATAAAGAATTTAAACCCGTTTACTGGCTTGAAGGCGATGAAGATTATTTCATAGATGAAATAATGGAATATGCAGAGAAAAAGATCCTTTCTGAAAATGAAGCTGAATTCAATCAAACTATTTTTTACGGTAAAGATGCCAATTGGGCCGACATCGTAAATGCCTGTCGTCGTTACCCCATGTTTGCTGACAGGCAGGTGGTTTTACTAAAGGAAGCGCAGCAAATGAAAGAGGTGGAGAAACTGGAGGCTTATGTTGAAAATCCTTTGCCGTCCACGATTTTAGTCGTTTCTTACAAAGGCAAAACCCTTGATGGAAGACAAAAGTTTTCAAAATTAATAAAGAAGAAGGGAGAGGTTTTTCTTTCTAAAAAAATGTATGATAATCAGCTTCCCGGTTGGATAAATAATTATCTCCGTGAAAATGGCTTTACTATAAAACCTAAGGCCCTTACATTGCTGGTAGACCATATTGGCAATGACCTTTCACGCATCATTAATGAAATTGAAAAACTTTCATTGAACCTGGGAACTGCTAAAAATATAACAGAAGAAGATATTGAAAAGTTCATAGGTATCAGCAAGGAATATAATATTTTCGAATTGCAAAATGCATTAAGCAGGAAAGACCAACCCAAAGCCATCCGGATTATTCAATATTTTGAGGCTAATCCCAAAGCCGTTCCCATTCAGTTAATTTTACCATCGCTGTATTCCTATTTTTCAAAAATACTTACGGTTTATCAAATGCATGATAAGAGCGAACAGGCAATTAAACCCGTGTTTAATTATAATCCTGCCGTAACAGACCAGGTGATGCACACTATTAAAAATTATTCTTTTCTCGAAATGGAGCAGATAATTTTATTGTTGCACGAGGCTAATCTTAAAAGTATCGGAATAGGAAGCCCGGGAATTTCGACAGGTTCCCTGATGAAAGAACTTTCATTCAAAATTATGAACCTGTGAGCCGGAAACATTAGTAGCTGGTGCTTCCATCAATCACCTTTACATTTTTCTTCTTGCTGTTCTTTTTACGATAGTCCAAAACTTCCTTTGGAACAATTTTCTTCATAGGTTCTTCGGTGGCTACTGATTCAGTTTTTGCTGCCTGTAGCAAATGGCCGCGGTCATATTCTTCAGTTCTGATGATCTTTCCATCCTGATAATAAGTCCAGGTGCCGTTTTTTACGCTATAAGGTTCTGCTTTAACGACCTTATAGCTGATAATTTCATTATTCCCTGTTCCATAAATCGGAATGGTATCATAAGGTTGATCAGGATTATAGGCACGCCAGTTCTCTTCTCTTTCCAGATCGCCAAACCTGGTGAAAAATTTCCAATTGCCATCCTTGTCTCCATGTTTATAATTTTCCAGAGCAATAAAATCTCCCTGCAAAGTATATTTTCTCCATGTTCCTTCTCTTTTATCATCTACGAAAATGCCTTCCTCTTCATAGCCGGGTTCTCCGCGTAAGGGATCGACATGCAATACCCATTTGCCCTGTTTTAAACCATTATGATCAACAATGTTTATCGTATCGCCTTTTACAGATATTTTATAGCTTTTTTTCTGGGCGCTTAAGGAAAAACTAATTTGAAAAGCAATCAGGATGAATACTATTTTTTTCATAGACCGGATTTGAATTCAATTACAGGTTAAATTTTAAGTTTCAAAATTACCAAATTAAGAACGTAAAATTTTCTGATTAAATTTTTTCACGCAAATTTTAACTTTCATTTCCTGATTATTTTCAGGCATGGAATTTTATTGAAGAATAGATGATTATCTTAGTAGAACAACAAAAAAATAAAATAATGCAAATAAATCTTCAGACATTAAAATTCGATGCAAAGCAGGAATTGAAAGATTATGTAAATGAAAAAGTTGAAAAGCTTTCCCAGTTCGATGACAAAATAATTCGTGCTGACGTAACACTTTCGATAAATAATGATACCGTAGAAAATAAAGTTTGTGATATCAGGTTGATTGTTCCTGGCAATGACGATTTTGTAACCAAAAATGCAACCACCTTTGAAGAAGCCATTCACACCTGCGTAGATGTACTTCAAAAAATATTGAAAAGAAAAAAAATCAAAGCGTAACCGGTTAAAATTGTATGTCGGCTTCCAGCGGAAAATGATCCGAATAAGGAACATGAATGATCCGGAACTGGGTAACTTTAAAACCTGGGTCTGCGAGAATGTAGTCAATTCTCAATGTAGGAGAAATGTACCTGAAAGTGCGGCCTATAAAATTCCCTTTTGCTAAAAAAGCATCCTGCAGGTTTCCTTTGATGGTGAAATAAGTATTTGAATTCGGGACATCGTTGAAATCTCCGGTAATTATAACCGGGTAAGGACTTTTGTTGATCTGATCCCTTACAATTTGAGACTGATCATATCTGTATTGATAACCGGTTTTCAATTTTGAAGCGATCGTCCTTGAATCATGATATCCGGGATCTTTTGCCTCTTTCAACCTCCTTAGGCTTCTATAATCTGAATATCCAAATCTTACTGATTGCAGATGGGTGGTAAAAATCCGAAAAGTTTTTTCACCTCTTTTTATATCAATAAAAATCAAATGTTCTGCATTAGAATGCTGGCCATAATTGACGATACCCGAGTTCTGTATCGGAAATTTTGAAAAAATAATAACTCCTTGGGAATTATAATTTTTATTGGGATCGGTCTCTGCAAAACAATAGTAAGGATATCCCATTTCCTGGATGGACGATGTGATCGAATTCTTATCTTTTAAATTTTTGAGGTCAGCATATTCCTCAAAACATAAAATATCGGCGTTTTGCCTGCTGATCAAACCCATCATTTGCGGGGCATAACTGTTCTCATTAAATCCCTTTTTTGAAATATAATCATCCCAGCCTTCTACGTTCCAATGAAATACGCGCAATGTATTGGGTTGTTTTGCCATTTCAAATTTTTCCGATGAACGAAAACCGAAAACTGCAAAAATTTGCTGGCTGCCTATAACAATTACAATCAGCGAAAGCCAGGCCCATTTTGGCTTTACAAAGAGCCAGAAAATAAAAAAACATAGAAGCGCGAAAAAAAGAAAAGGAAATACAAGCCCTGGAAAAGCAGCAAACCAATATTTTCCCGTGTTAATATAAGGTACGAGGCAAACTAAAAGATAGAGAAAAATTACTCCGAGATTTATGAGAAAAACTATGATTCTGAAAACTGAACGCACCTTATCTTTCATAACAAAACATAGAATATTAAAATTAAATCCGAAGGTAAGGCGGTAAAATAAAATAAATTAATAAATGCCAATTTTTAAAATTTATATAACGATATTTTTCAATCGCAGGGATCAATGAGGATCAGTATTGCAGATCTGTTATCAGTGGATAATGGTCAGAATAGGGAATGTGCATTATCTGAAACTGGAGCACGTTAAGATCGCGTGAGGCTAAAATGTAATCAATTCTCAGGGTGGGAGAGAGGAAGCCAAAGCTGGTGCGTGTAGTTCTTCCGGTCCAGCTTCCTTTTTTGAGAAACGGATCCTGCAGATTTCCTTTTACATTAAAATACGTGCTTGAATTAGGAACGTCATTAAAATCGCCGCAAATCACCACCGGGTAAGGGCTTTGAGTAATTTTTTTTCCTGCCAGTTCTGACTGGTAATATCTCAGATCGTATCCTCTTATCAATTTTGAAAATATTCTTTTATAACTATTACCGGCATCTCCATATAATTCTTCATTGAGTTGTCTTTTGTTCTCCCAGTCAGCAAATTTTATAGGAATCAAATGAGTTGTAAAAATCCGGAAAGTTTTATTCTTCAGTTTGATGTCGGCATAAATTAAATGCTCGCCTTTTTGGTTCAGATTTAAACTAAAGCTTGCCGTATCGATGATTGGATATTTTGAAAAGATGGCAACTCCTGAAGAATTATCGGAATGTTCATTTTCTGCAGGAACAAAATAATGAAACGGGAAACCCATTTTTGCAATGTTAGTAATGTTGGATCCAAAAACTGAGGTATCTTTTGATTCAAAAAATTCTTCAAAGCAAAGTACATCCGCATCCTGCGATTGCACCACATCCATCATCAGGGGGCGCAAGGCGTGGCCTCCGCTTTCGATATTACTTCTCTCTTCGTCCTGGTCCCATCCCATCACATTCCATTGCATCACACGCAAAACATCGGGTGGCTTGGTATAAGAAAATTTTTGAGGAAGATGAAATGAAAAGACAGCTAATATTTGTTGTAGTCCAAGCAGGATACTTATCAGGCAAAACCAAACCATTTTTGATTTTAAGAAAATCCACAAAATCGTAAAAGCCAGTAAAGCAAAAAACAGGAGTGGAAATACAATTCCCGGTACAGCTACCCACCAATTCGCACCCGTGTTTACAAAGGGCACCAGGCAGACAAACAGGTAGGCGATACCAAAACAAATATTGAGGAAGATCAAAACTTTTTGGTAAACAGGACGCCTGTAGTAAGACATACGTTTGAGATTTTAGCCATTAGCTTTTGGCCTTTAGCTTTTAGCCAAAATAAGATTTACCATTATTTGATGGTTTACTGTTTCATTAACCAGTCAATGTTGTAGCAAAATAAAATTTCGCCCTATTTTATTGGTTTACTTCTTTATTAGCTGATCAGCAATTGGCTGATTACGCTAATGCCCTCTTCCCCACCCAAACCAATCATTACCATTTGCATAAATCAGTAAGGCAAATAAGATTACCATTCCTACGATTTGGGCATATTCAAGGAATTTATCGCTGGGCTTTCTTCCTGTTATCATTTCAACAACGGTAAACACAACATGGCCGCCATCGAGCGCTGGTATCGGCAATAGATTCATAAAAGCAAGAATAATGGAAAAGAAAGCGGTAATTCTCCAGAACGCCTGCCAGTTCCAGCCACTGCTTGGGAAAATGGAGGCCATAGTTTTAAATCCGCCAAGCCCTTTGTAGGCGCCGGTTTCAGGATTTAAAATCAATTTAATCTGCTGAACATAAAAATTCAATTGCTTCCCGGTTTCTCTTACGCCTGCAGGAAAGGAAGCAAGAAAACCATATTTTTTATGTTCGAGACTAAGGATGCCGAGGCTATCCGCCTGGGCTCCGTTAATTACATAAAAGCCTATTGT
>JBIQMJ010000186.1:0-9072 GCA_044463445.1 Segetibacter koreensis | reverse complement strand
TTCTGACTTCCTTATATGTCTCCAGCAAATTCATAATTACTTTTTATTTAAATAATTTACGAGGCCTGAAATACTATTAATCTTCAATTCTTCAGCTTGCTTTTTGCGCATCATCAATGCGTATGTATTATTAAATCCAATGGGCTTCAGCCATTGCAAATTATATTTTTTTAAAAATTGCTGCTGCACATATTGATAAATCTTTCCCTTATTGCTTCCCAGTTTTTCAACCACAGAATCCGGTGATTGCAAAATTACCAAAAGACCGGTGCCGGTATATTCGGGATACATATCTATCTGATTATTGGTCAATGCATCAAAGCAAATTTTTGTTCCTCCCAAACCGGTTTTAGTTTCAACATTCAAATGAGTATTTCCCCTTATCAACATGGAATATATCGCTGCAAGAATATATTGTTCTCCAAAGATTTTAGAACCAATTCTAACTGTCCCTTCCTCCGCATGCAAGGGTCTTTTATACAAACTCTGTTCCATTAAAAAATCCTTTGCCACTTTTTCAGGCGGCTGCTTCAAATAATCTACCCGGTAATTTAATTCAGCCATTATTGAATCATTAATTTTTCCTGCCAATTGATTCAAAACATTTTTTATTTCAGGATGCTTTTGCAGGAATTCGTTGCGCACAACCGGCGCTGCATAATATGGAGGAAAAATGCCTTTATCATCTTTTAAGATTTTCAGATCCAAAGCTTTCAAACGCCCATCAGTACTGTATCCATCAATCACATCCAATTTTTTTTCGTATGCCGCTTTGTACATGATGGCATCACTGATAACTACCGTGCGAATGTTGAGATGGTACACTTTTTTTAAACCCAAATAACCATCTTTTCTTCCCATAAACTCGGGCGTAAAACCTGCCAGTAATTTGCTCCTGTAAAAGTCAGGCAATAAATAAAATGAAGAAAGAAATACAAGACAAACCGGCAATAACCAAAATGCCGTTCTTACTTTTTTCAGATTTATTTTTTGTAACCGCGATAAAATAAAATCAAAAAAAATGGCCAGCAGAGCCGCAGGAATTGCGCCTGCCAGGATCATATTTGTATTGTTCAATGCAATTCCTCCAAAAATAAATTCGCCCAAACCTCCTGCGCCAATATAGGAAGCTAGCGTGGCTACACCTACGTTTATGACGGTTGCCGTTCTGATTCCCGCGAGTATAACCGGCATGGACAAGGGCAATTCTACTTTTCTTAAAATCTGGTTGGAGGTCATGCCCATCCCTTTTGCGGATTCCACCACTGTTCTGTCCACCTCAATGATTCCGGTAAAAGTATTTCTGACTATTGGCAGAAGGGCATATAAAAATAAGGCCACGATGGCAGGAACCGGCCCGATTCCTAAAAGCGGAATCATGAAGCCGAGCAATGCAATGCTGGGAATGGTTTGTAAAATATTGGTAAATCCCAAAACAGGCGCTGCCAATTTTCTTTTGCGTGAAATAAAAATTCCAAGAGGCAGGCCAATAATTACTGCAATTAATAATGAAATAAATGTCAAGCCAATATGCTGCAATAACTGATCAAGGATTTTGCCGGATTGCGCTTTCATGAAATCAAAAAGAGAGGTCGCATTATTCATGGTTCTGTTGCTTTAGCGCCACAAGGCCCGTAAATAAAGAGTTATATCCAACCGACCTTGTCTCCCCGGAAGAATTTTTTATTGAAAGAAATGGTTGATTCCTGGTTTGAAGCAATTCGATTGCCTGCCATAAACTCAGGGATTCATCCGTAATGGGCAAATTATTTTCATCCACATTTTCACTTTCAAGGTGATGAAAAATATCTTTTAGAAAAACAGAATTTAATTCAAGCTGCATTTTTTGAGTAGAAAAAAAATCAGCGGCAAACTGGTTTTTTGGATGAAATAATAATTCAGTTGGCTTTCCCTGCTGCACAATTTTTCCTTTATCCATCAACAAAATTCTGTCGCCCAATTCAAAGGCTTCGCGGATGTCATGCGTTACCAAAACGATAGTTTTATTTTTCAACACTTCCAATCTTGAAAACTCCTTTGTAATATTACTGCGGGTGATGGCATCAAGCGCGCCGAAAGGTTCGTCCATCAATAATACCGGTGGATCCGCTGCCAGCGCTCTTGCCAGCCCGATGCGTTGCTGCTGACCTCCGCTTAATTGTTGCGGATAAAGCGCTAAAATATTTTGTGGAAGATGAACCTGTTCCAGCAATTCAGCAATCCGATTGGCAATTTTTGATTGCGGCCATTTTAAAAGTTGTGGCACAATACCTATATTTTCAGCAATTGTATAATGTGGGAAAAGGCCATTGTGTTGCAATACATAACCTATATTTCTTCTCAGTTCTTCGGGAACAATTTCTTTAATATTTTTTCCACCCATCCTGATTATTCCCGAAGAAGCTTCTGTCAACCGGTTGATCATTCTGAGCGTTGTAGTTTTACCGGAGCCACTGGTTCCCAGTAAAACAACATTTTCGCCTTCTTTCACTTCAAAAGAAATATCATCTACGGCCTTTCTGTTCCCGAAATTTTTAATCACATTTTGAAATGAAATCATGCAATTACTTTTAAGTATTACCTTTCAAAATAAAATGATTAAAGTTAAGGCTTTAGGAATGAAAGATTAGAAAGCCGGAAATGGCCTGTAAATGTCCACGTTACAGCAGAGTGTCAATTAACTTTTTTGATAACAGTAAACCAACTTTTAATACAGATTTTTAATTTGTACTTCCATTACAATAAAAATTTTATACTCTATTTTTTCAGCCGGAGGGTAGCATACATATTTTTCAAATAAAGATGCATTCATTAAACTGTACAACAAACTTCAGGAACAGCGATGAGCGTTGAAGTTCTTAATATATGGCTATTGCCCAGGTCGCTTGTCAGCGGACGAGGGCCGTTGTCATCATAAATCCCTGTTGCCGATGCGTAAAGATCATTCGCAGGCGAAGTTTCCTTTTGCAAATTTGCATCTATTTGTTCCTTTACTTCTTTCATTCCTTCATCTGCCATCTTCATATACCGTTTGAAGATATGCGGTTCCATCAAAGCAGTAGCACGATCTGGACTGATCATGGCCGGATTATCAGCATTGCTATACGTCAAACTTTTCAGGGTTCGATTCTTTCGCTGGTCAATCAAAAAATTATCATAGCCCGGCATCATTTCAACACATAGCACACTTAGCGGGCTGTCTAACGGTAATCCATACACGCTAAGTATTTGTTCCACTTCTTTATTCTGCCATCCAGTGATGCCTTGTGGCGTAGCATCTGAATTGATGGGATTTTCACCCCCTGAAAGTTTTTGCGGCATCAATCTTAATTTTCTATCACTGATCAACACATTTCGTGTATCGCTGTCATCTGCCATTCTTACCTGGGCATACAACAGTGCCCAAAGTTCTGTCCGGGACGGCGAAGCAGTAATGTTGCGGCCATCAAAAACGGTTTGGGCATAAGGTGCCGTAACCGTAATGTATTTTTCATTTCTGTTTGGCACACAAAATAATTGGGGTGGTGGAAACTGAATTCCGGTATGGCGCAAGGCTCTGCCAAACCGGCCATGTGCGGTTGTCCATGGAAGCTTATGTCCAATTCTGAATTCATATGTAAAAAATCCAAACATCTCCAATGCTTCAGCGTGAATGCCGGGAGGCAGCGGCAATAAAAAATGCACATCGCTATCAGAAGCAGGAATCATTTCCTGCATCGCGTAATAACCCGTTTTATCATCGCTGCTTGCAGGGCTTATTATCCTGATCAATTCCGGATCAAGTGGCAACGGTGGATCTTTTTTTGCTAACAATAATTCAGGCTCCCAGCGGGCCAGCAGCACATCAGGCGCATAAGCGAGCATTCTTGCATAATACGCATCGTCAGGGTTTTTTATGGGTTCGGCAAATTCTACCCACAGATATTTTTTGCGGTTTTCTGTATTGGCATAATTTTCATCGCGCACATATTTACTGAAAGCCATTCCTGCGCTTACAATTTTTGGCATTTGCGAAGGAGGTGTAGTAATGGGCAAATGCAAAAACAAATTGAGATCGCCGTCTTTTGCAGGCAGGCTGTTATCTTTTTTATTTAGATTAAAATTTACACTAATCCTGTAAGCAAGCATCAATTCATCAGGAAATTTTTCTTCATCATTTGGTTTAGGCTCTACCGCATCGATGAAAGCAAGGTATGTCTGAGACCTGTCTGCTCCGGCAAGGGCTGTGATGTTAATGGCTTGTTTGAATTCTATATCACCTACTAACTCTTCCTTTGCAGCGGCTTTAACGGAGGCATTGGAAAACACTGTTTCGGCATCATTATCGTTTAAAAAATCTTCTTTGTTGACGCTGCCCAATATTTCCATCGCATCCCTTACAAATATTTTCCTGCGATATATATTAAAGCTTACCGGTTCCAATCCATCCCAACTCCAATCGCGATCTATCAATAAAGTGACAGGAACTATCCAATGATTTAGCAAATCATTTTTGGTAGCAAAAGTTACGCTTGTATTATCCGGAGAGGATGTATGCCTGATGAAGCGACTAACTCCAAATTGCCAGCGCTGGCCCGGCCTGCCGGTCAATGACATTCCCTTTGCATCAGTACCCACAGCAGCAGCCAACCTGTCCATAAGGGAAGTTACCTGGTTGGCCTCCGGAAGATTTTCCACCAATAATTTTTTGAAACTGGCGGTGATAGTAATGGGATCTTCCGGTTGAAGATAGACACCGCGGATCATCATATTTTCGCCCGTTGGCTTTATAAGATTTTTTTCTGATTGAGCGGTACTCCTTGTCATAAAGGAAGAGGACATTCCTTTTAATTCTGTCCGGTTAGGGCCATTTTTATCACTGGTGGTAGTGCCACCATAATAATCAGGTTTGGAAACCGTAATTGGCCTGATAGTGATCCTGATATCTCTTGCAGTAGGCAAAACAATATCGGTTCGTTTATCAATATTAGTATCTCCACCAAGGTGCAATCCCATATCCGGAAGTTCCTGCCCGGCAAAAAAATTGAGATTAGGTGCGTCAATAAAATTAAGAGAAAGATCCATCTGGCTGTCAAATGTCGCTGCAAAATTCCTGTGAGTGCTATAAAGCAATGCAAAATTGTCTTTCTCATGCATTTTCCTGATAGTAGCGTCCAGCGCAAGGCATTTTACTTCTACAATGATCTCTACGCGGTTTACATCCGGATCAGGAAGGCCTACGTCTCTTTTTAAATTGCCAGCGATAACTGCATCGGCATCCGCAATTAATTTTTTTACCCCATCAGCATAAGCTCCTGTAAATAAAACAGAGGGATATCCCAACAGAGGCCTTTTAATGCTCAAAATTTTTTCTTCAAAAAATGCAGTATCACTCTGAGGTAAAGGCGTTACAAAATTTAAAGTCTGGGGAATTACATTACGTTTAAAAAGACAGGTAGTTACAGGCGATGGCGCATCAAATTGAGGCTGATCCAACTCTGAAGGTCCGCCTCCCGTTATATCGGACATACGTACACGAAAATCGTATTGATGCCCATACAACAATGAAATATTTTCCAGGCCCACCGGTTTATAATAATCATTTTTTACCGCTTTGAAAGGCTGCTCGCCCGGTGGGTCATAATTATTTGCTGAAGACAAATGATTTTTATCAATCTGATCTTTATGAAAAATGGCAATCGCATTTTCATCCTGCAATGCAAGGCTGTTGCCGATCCATTGTGAAAAATAGGAAGGTAGCCAGAAATGAGTGTCGGGGTGAGGTTTCGAAGGATAAACCTCCACGCCCATTTCTAATTCTTCATTGATATTTCCAATTTTTTCAGCATCCAAAAAAACATCTTTATCGTATTTTGCTTTGCAAAGGGAAATCCATGGATTGGGATTCTCAGGATCATCCGAAGTTTTTCTTGTATCAATGCGAAATTGAAAAACACCCAATGGCGCATCAGGGCGATTGCCGGTCGCAGGGTCAACACCCATTTGCCTTGAATGCCAGATGGCCAATTGTTCGTCATCCCAGCCCAGCCTGATTCCTATATCACTGGTAACAGGAGATTCCTCATCCTGTTCTTCGCGGATTAAACTATTGCTCAATGGCTGGTAATTATGAACTATTTTACAAAAGCCGTCGGAATATTCTGCCACCTCAATAAACATCTGGTCGAGTATGGCTTCAGATGGCTGTAGTGGTTCATCGGCGGCGGGGGCATTTTCTGTAAGTAAAACAGGAAATTCTACGGCCGCAAAAAGACTTCTGTTTTTGGCAAAATCCAGTTTAGGAATTCGCGCGGCATATCTTTTTATATAATTTTTATCAGACTGCACATCGGTATAATAACTACAATCCGGATGAACATCGATATAAATCCAGCCCCCGTTTTTAAAGGTATTATCCGGTAATTTTATTTCTAAATTTTCATGAATGAAGCCACACTTCTTAGCAAGTTCTTTATGGCGCAAAACAAAAGCAAATACTTTACCCCAACTCGTTTCATCAGTAATTGCTGCGGCAAAATTGGGATCAGGATCCTTCTGCCCCTTGATAGCGCAATGGTACTCGTCATTTATTACCGAGCTGCTCTTATCACGCACAGCAGTAAAATTGAAAGATTCCCGGTAAGTTAGCGGTAGGTATTTTTTAACTGTATTTACTTTCGATTTATCGGCCCGTCCGCTTGCATCATTGGCGGTTTTGGTAATTTTAAATCTGCTTTTCAAAGAGGTAAAAATATTCTTAGCCTGGGCGCTCATTTGTACACCGGGAAGATCATAAGAAATGGCGGCAAGATTCAGGCGCGGATACTCATCCGGAGAATTTATCACCATTGCCTGCAGCCTGAGCTTACTATCTACCCAGGCTGTGGACAAGTCGTCTGTAGTGAGCGGATTATAATTTCTTACTACTGCCAGCACATTCAGGAACAAACTATTCCCCACTTGTTTTTGGGGAAAGGCCATGATGCTTATTTTAGATTCCATTATATTTTTTTTAGGAATGATTTGATACAGTTTGATATGAATTTTATGCTATCTGGCGAGCTTCCTGCCAACTTTCGGTTTCATGTATATTAATGACAAATACAATGCTTATGTCAATGCTGAATGTAACCTGTGCAATGCAGTCGGTGCGCCCGCTGCCAATTTCTTTATGAATTTTTCCTGCTGCCTCAATTTGAATTTGAATAGTAACCAATCCGCCAATTAATTCTGCCCTTCCGCGGAAAAGAATAAATGCGGCAACGGTTATTTGTGAAGTGTCTAAGGAAATTTCAATTCCCACAGCGTAATACACGCTTACATTCCCCACTACGGGAATTCCGACCATGAGTTCAATACCAAAACCCATCTTCATATAAAGCGATGGTCCTTTGATAGTGTCAGCAGAAATTCGCAGCACCACCTGCCCAACCGCATAAACCGTAGCTGCTGCAAGGCTTACGCACATTACACTTAATTTTCCATTGAATTCAATGAAAGCGCCGGCGCTTAGTTCCGGCAAAGCGCTGGCTGGCGGTAACTCCATACCCATGTTAAAATAAACACCCAGTTTCAAGCCGGCTTCAAGCCTTAATGGAGTGGTAGGTCCATCTAAATAAGCCGGGGGAAATTTCAGTACCGGAATTTCTTTATCTGCGGTAAATTTATATTCCCAGTTATTGGGACTATTGCTCATCGCTATTTTCAGTCCTTTCTTCACCAGGTCTGCATAATCATTGCTGGTACCTATGGCTTCCAACACTTCTAATATTTCAATTATGGGTTTAAGGTCCTTGCCAGGAACTAACTTTGGCCCTTTAAATTCAGGCTTCTCACCTTTGGCCGTATCAAATTTTCCCTGGATCAAAAACAGCCTTTCCATCGTCAACAAATCCACCACCATGGTAACATCGTTCATTTTATTTACCCAATTGTTAACCTGGCTGTTGATATCAAAATTTAAAATCCCTTCTTTTGTCGGGGGCACATTTTTGTCTATCCCTTTTTCTGCGTATTCAACATACACTTTTAAAATTCCCGGTTTATCGATAAAGGTGAATGAAAAACCAGATGGAAATTTTTGGGCGATACTTTTCAAAACATCGGTAGCCGCTTTGTCCACCAATTGATAACCTTCCTCAATTATTTTTGTCGCACAGCCTTCAAGGTCCAAATCAATTTTGGTTAATCCATCCAGGTTTGGGAATACACCTTTGCTGTTGAGCAAATGATAAGCATCTCCAAGGTCGGGCATGGTGCTGTGCAACAGCTTTTCTGCTTTTTGAAAGAAGGGGTTACGGAACAAGACTTTTTGGGCGTCGGTACTTTGTAAAAAAGCATATTGTTTAAGACGGTCTTCCGGATTTTTAAACAGTTCGCTTATCACCGTGATTTCTTTGGCGTGCGATTGATCGGCAACAGAACTCACCCACGCCTTAACTCCATTGAGGGTTTTTTCTTCCCATTTCAATATACCCTGCCTTATTAAATCTACTGCCGATTCGGAAACAGGCAATACTTCTTTTGAATTTTTATCGTGGGCCACCAGGCTCCAACTTCCATCTTTGGGCAATACCGGCATGCCTTTGGCCGAGGTGGCAAATACAATTTTATTGGCAGCATTTAAACTATGGTTTACTTCCACCCTGCTTACTCTCATTTTCTGGCCACTGCCATTGATGTTTACTTCGCAATCTACCGGGCCGCCAAGACCATTTTGCAAATCGAGCACCCTGGCAAATTCTTCCGAAGAAATCACAATTCCCTTGGGGGCCAATTGCAAATAACCAATCATTTTTTTGGAAGGAACAAAACGACCCGAAGGAACTCCATCCACTACAGTTGTCCCTTCTACGTCTGTAATAAAAACATCTGCATCGAAGTAAACAGGAATAAGTTGGACATCCAGGTTTACGCCCGCGCCAACCGAAACTATTTCTCCCGTATTATTATCTATATGGACACCATAATTCTTAAACCAGGAATGGGAATAAGGAGCCAGATCATTCTCCACAATATTCCTCACCTTGTAAACGCCTTTTATAAGTCCGGGATGAAATTCATAGAGCGCATCAAATTCCTGTTGGAGCGCCG
>JBIQMJ010000185.1:0-9079 GCA_044463445.1 Segetibacter koreensis | reverse complement strand
ATCTGGAGCAAGAGAAGGGAACAAGGAGTGGCTTTTTGGAAAACGAAAATGAATCATGATATTGTAGCGTGCCGTAACAATGAAGAAATGTATGATAAAAAACTGGCAGATGCGGTGTTCATCAGTACTTCTGATTTTCAACATGCCACACACTGCATAGAAGCTGTAAAAGCAGGTTGCGATGCCTATTGCGAGAAACCATTTGCAGAGACAATGGAAGACAACCGCGCCGCTTTAAAAGCAGTAAAAGAAAGTGGCAGAATTGTACAGATAGGTTCGCAAAGAAGAAGTGGCGCTAATTATCAATCAGCAGCAGATTTTATACAATCCGGAAAATTCGGGCCGATAAAAATGGTGGAGCTCACGTGGAATGTAAATCAGCCGGGAAGATGGCGCAGGCCTTCATTGGTAGCGCAATTAAAACAGGAAGATACCGACTGGAAGCGCTGGCTGATCAACAGGCCTTATGAAGAATTTGATCCGAGAAAATATTTGGAATATCGTTTGTTCTGGCCCTATTCTTCTGGCCTTCCCGGCCAATGGATGAGCCACCAGATAGATACAGTGCATTGGTTCAGCGGTCTGAAACATCCGCGCAGCGCAGTGGCCAATGGCGGCATTTATATGTGGAAAGACGGAAGGAGAAATTGGGATACTATCACGGCTGTTTTTGATTACGGTCCTGAAGATGATCCTTCAACAGGTTTCCAGGTTTCTTTTGCTTCGCGAATGGATAACGGAACCGAGGATCCCGCAGAAATTTATTATTCAAATGGAGGAGAATTAAATCTTAATACCAACCAGATTTCTCCCAAGGGAGGCCTTACCAAACGCTTTGCAGAAGCAATGAACATGGAGCCTAATTTGTTGCCTGAAATGAGTTTAACCCAGGCTGCAAAAGTGGTAGCCTCTGCTAATACTGGCGGCGATTCGCTAACGGACAACCATGTACGAAACTGGATGGAATGCATTCGCAGCCGTAAGCAACCACATGCGCCGGTAGAAGCGGGTTACAGCCATTCCATCGCCAACATTATGACTACAGCCGCATCACATACCGGGCTGAGAGCCACTTTTGACGAAGCGACACAGGAAGTGATGGTGGGTGGTAAAGCTTTTAAATATTAGTCCTTTTTGGTAAGGAACTAAATTGTAAATTTTAATAGGAACCTCACAGGCTTTAAAAATCTGTGGGGTTTTTACAAAAACTCCTCACTCATGAAAAAAAAATCTAAAACAATTTTACAGTATTTTTTGCTGAACAGTTTGGCGATTATTTTTGTTGCCCCATCTTTTGGTCAAAAAAATGAGCCGGTAAAAGTGATCAGGTCTTCAACAGAAAATAAAATTGATGTGATGATAAACAACCGGCCATTTACCAGCTTTTTATATCCCGATACACTCGAAAAACCGGTGTTGTATCCGGTGCATGCAGCCGATGGAATCATTGTTACCAGGGGATTTCCGATGAATCCACAACCCGGCGATCCTACCGATCATCCACATCACCTCGGTATTTGGTTTACTTATGAAAATGTGAACGGCCTTGATTTTTGGAACAATTCGTATGCAATACCCAAAGACAAAAAACATTTGTACGGATGGATAAGAACAGATCGCATTATCAATACCTCAGGCGGGAAAAAAGGAACCATTGTTTATCATGCCAACTGGACCGACCAACAAAAAAATGTCCTGCTGGAAGAGACCACTGAATTAACTTTTAGCGGCGCAGGACATTTTAGAATCATAGATCGGAAAACTACTTTAAAAGCAGATACACTGGTGAATTTCAATGATGCAAAAGATGGAATGTATGGTATGAGGCTGGCGCATGCTTTGCAGATACCGGATAATAAAGACAAGGAATTTAAAGATGATAAGGGCAACATAACTATCGTAAAAGGTAAAAAAGACGCTATCGCCAACGGCAACTATCTTACGAGTGAAGGAAAGACAGGTGATGATGCATGGAGCACCCGGGGAAGATGGTGCAAAGTCTTTGGCAAAATGGAAAATGATTCTATCAGCCTTGCTATAATTGATCATCCGGAAAATCCCAACTATCCTACATACTGGCATGCACGCGGCTATGGATTATTTGCTGCCAATCCCCTCGGCGAAAAAATATTTACCAATGGGAAGTCCTCTAAAAATCTGCAATTAAAAAAGGGCGAATCAGTAACATTTTGGTACAGGATGGTGATAGATTCCAACAATAGAACTTTGAGCGTAGAAGAATTGAATCAACTGGCAGATGATTTTACAAAATAAAATAGTTGATCAATAACTGAAAATTAATATAATCCATATTTTTGGGCGTATCAATCGAAATAAAAACAGTAAAGAAATAAATAAGGAGGATTTATATTATTGAAAGCCAGGAACCCTAAGTTTTGAAAGCAGTAAAATGATATACGTTTTGCTTTTCTTTATTTATTTTCCAATGGTTTCACGGTGTAGCCTTGTTGTTTCAAAAGATTGATCAGTCCGTGCTCTCCTACCAAATGACCCGCTCCTACTGCCACGAACACGCTTTCTTTTTTCATGATGGTGTCAAGTTTTGTTACCCATTTTTTATTCCTGTTGTTCAACAACAAATTATCATATTTTTCAGAACCAAATTCGCTTTTACCTAGCATGGTTTTGATAGAATCGAGGTTTTGAGTTTTATAAAAATCAAGCATTGTGTCAAATTCTTTTTTGTTAACAGAAAAACTATCAATGTTTTTCAACAATTCTTTTGCCTGCCATTGATAAGGTATGCTGTCAAAAACAGAAGCCTGAAATTGCATCGTTTCTAATCCTTTTATTTCTTTTTTATTTTCTTTGGCCAGCTTTACCAATTCTTCTTCCACGCCTGCCGGCGAAGGGCAATTCATCATTCGCGGATACAGTAAAGCCACTAAAAAGTAAGGTTTTGCTTTTTGCAAAAAGGCGAGAGGTATTTTCAGCGTATCTGCAAAATATTCTTTTAAACGCTCATATTCTTTGGCGGTATATAGATCAGCAAGAGTGGTGTCACCTTTCATATTCATATACATCATCGCGCTCAGCATGGTAGAAGGATCATCCATATCCAGTTCCATATATACTGTATCACAATAGTGAAACGCTTTTTTTAACTGGTCGCTGAAATGAATATCCTGTTTGCATAAAAGATGAAAAGTACCAAAGAGGAAGCTCGGCCTGGTCAATCCATTTCCGGAAATTTCCCACAAAAGTGTATTATTATTTTTTTGAATGAGGAATGTGGGATTAGGCTGCGCTTTGCATCCTAACACCAGTATCATCAAAAAACCATAGAAAATGAATTGTTTCATAATATTGTTTTTGTAAAAATAAGGTAACCGGCTTTTTTAGCCATTCCTGTAAATGAAAACTAAACTTATTTGCTGATTTACTGTATAATAAAAAAGTGGTCTATCATAAAATTAATTGTAAATAAAAACGTTTTATTTTTATTACATTTGATACTGGATAATCTTGTCATTGATAATTTTATTTAAACAAAAAACTAATCTCTTATGAAAAAACTTCTCTTCCCAGCATGTTTATTATTAAGTTATTCGCTCGCTTTTGCTCAAAAAGATCTACCTAAATTCGGAGATATTGACGAGGCTGATCTCCAAATGAAAGAATGCGAATTTGACAAAGACGCGCAGGCTTATAAATTATTGGATTATGGTGAGGTAAGGTATTCAGTAGGCGGCGATGATTTTAATATCCAGACAGATAGAAGAACACGGATCAAAATCTTAAAAGAAAAAGGCCTGGATGAAGCCAATATCAAAATTAATTTTTACAGCGTAAGCAATTACGAAAAAATAACAGACATTTCAGGCGTAACCTATAACCTTGATAATTCCGGAAAGGTTCAAAAAACCAAACTTGATAAATCTTCTGTTTTTATCAAAAAAATAAATAACCGGTATTCACAGGTTTCTTTTTCCATGCCTGATGTAAAAGTGGGAAGTGTAATAGAATTTAAATATAAAGACACTAAAAAATCGCTTGCAAATCTCGACGACTGGCTATTCCAGGATGATATTCCCACGAGAGTAAGCGAGTATCAAATTCTGATTCCGGACATTTTCATTTTTGCCACACAATTATTAACCTATCAAAGCGTAGAACAAAAATCGAAAGCCGTGACTGATATGCTGAATTATCATGGGGTAATAATTTCCGATCGTTCAGAAGAAAAAACTTATCTGATCAACAATGTTCCCGCCCTTCATGACGAGCCTTTTATGGGTGCTGAAAAGGATTATTTACAAAGAATTGTTTTCCAGCTAAACCGTATCGTATATGGGAATGGTGAAATAGAAGATGTAATGTCGAGCTGGCCAAAGATCACCACTAAATTGCTGGAAGATGAAGATTTTGGATTGCAATTGAAAAAAAACCTGCCCCACACTTCCTCTCTCGATGATTCCTTAAAAATGGTGAAAGATGATTTTGATAAAATGGTTTTGATTCACGATTATGTGCGAAAAAATATGAACTGGAATGGTATAGAAAGTATTTATACAGATAATGGATTTAAATCTGCCTGGGATAAAAAATCAGGAAATAATTCAGAATTGAATTTCATCCTGATAGACTTGTTGCGGGATGCAGGCTTAAGAGCCTACCCGCTTTTGGTAAGTACAAAAGATCATGGATTTGTAAATACTATTTATCCTTTCCTGGAACAGTTTAATGGTACAATGACCTGCGTTTTTATTGGTGACAAGCAATACATTTTAAATGCCGCCGATAAATACAATCCTGCCTATCTTGTTCCTTATGATGTATTGGACAACCAGGGTTTTATCGTTGACAATGAACAAGGAGGTTGGATCACCTTATCCAATAAAAATAACAAGTGGAAAAATACAGTTTCAATATATGCAAATATTACCCCGGATCTTTTGATGGAAGGCAATGCTACAGTTTACAGTTATGGATATTCGAAAAATCCGCGCGTAAAAGAATGGGAAGAAAATAAAAGTGAATTTAAAGATTATTTTACCAAGGCATTTACGGCGATACAAGTAAAAAACATCGAAGTGAAAAATGAAGAGGCAGATACATTGCCATTGGAACAAAGGCTTGATTTCTCGCTGCCATTAAATTCTTCTGGCGATTACAAATATTTTACGCTCAATCTTTTCCAGGGGCTTGAAAAAAATCCGTTTGTTGCTGACAAAAGATCTACTGATATTGAATTTAATTATCCAAAATCCTATACCATTATTGGAAAAGTAGCCATTCCGGATGGTTATGAATTTGAAGAACTTCCAAAGAATATAAAAATGATAATGCCTGATACGAGTATCATTATGCAACGCCTGATTCAGCCGGGTGATGGAGCAATTGATTTTAAAATAACGCTTGATTTTAAAAGATCGTATTACACGGCAGGCATCTATCCAGCCTTTCACGAGTTTTATAAACAACTCTTTAATACTCTTAACGAACAAATTGTAATCAAAAAGAAAACAAACAGCTAATGCGAAAACTTCTCATCCTGGCTTTGTTGAATTTTATAATTTCTAAAATGTATTGCCAGGTAAATGTATATGATGCGTCTACTCTTTCAGATTCTTTACAAAAAAATGCACATAGTGTAAAGCGGGAAGAGATTGTAAATTTTGAAGTGAAAGATATAGACCGGGCAACGCTTTCAGTTCACGAGGTTTATACTGTTTTGGATGGAGAAGGTTCAGACGTTCTTGATTTCGTAAAGGGTTCGGATGGATTTACCAAACTGGAAAATGCTGAGATAAAAGTTTTTGATGCGCATGGCAAAGAAATGAACCGGTACAAAATGAAAGAAATGAAATCTATTGCAACGGGCGATGGCCTCGTGGTGGATGGAAAAGTTTATTATTTCCAGGTAGCGGCTCCCTCCTACCCGGTTACTGTTGAATATAATTATGAAATGAAATTTAAAGGCACTTTAAATTATCCGGATTATCATATTCAATCTCCGGAACAATCGGTAGAACATTCCAAATATACTGTAGTAATTCCTCTAAATCTTGATTTGAAATACAAAGAGCAGCACGTTGCTTTATCTCCCCTGATTTCTAATTCTGCAAAAAATAAAAGTTATACGTGGGAAGTAAAAAATCTTTCAGCCATACCTTATGAAGAAGGCTGCGCGGACTATCGAAGCACTTATCCTGCCATACTTTTATCGCCACAAAAATTTTCAATGGATGGCAATGAAGGCGATCTGTCAAGCTGGAAAAATTTTGGAGAATGGTATGCCACTCTTTCAAAAGGTTCATTAAACCTGCCTGATGCAACTAAAGATCTTTTGAAAGATAGGGTGAAGAATGCAAAAAACGATAAAGAAAAAATTCAGATCCTTTATCATTATTTGCAAAATAATTGCAGGTATGTAAGCATTCAACTGGGTATTGGTGGTTTTAAGCCTTTTGATGCTGCTTTTGTAGATACAAAAAAATATGGTGATTGTAAAGCTTTAACTAATTACATGGAAGCAATGCTTGATGCAGTAGGCATTATCAGCTATCCGGCGCTTGTCAATGCTGAATATAATCAGCAACCTGTAGATCCTTCCTTTCCCCATAATTCTTTTTCGCATGTAATACTTTGTGTTCCGGGGAGCAAGGATACCACATGGCTTGAATGCACCAGCAAAGCCACTGATCCCGGGATCCTGGGAAGTTTTACCGAAAACAGGAATGCATTGCTGATCACTCCGCAGGGAGGAAAATTAGTGCCAACACCAAAAAGTAATCCGGCGGAAAATACATTTCATCTCACTACCAAAGTAATTCTCAATGAAGATGCCTCGGGCGAAAGTCAAAGTGTGATGGAATCAAAAGGAGAATATAAGGAAGAAATAATTGAGTATGTTTTAAATGAAAAAAAAGACGATCAAAAAGAATATTTGGTAAAAAGATTAGGCTTTGCCCAACCGGATCAGTTTGAACTAACCGCAAATAGAAATGATCATTCGGCAAAAACTTCATTTAAACTGGAGATAGAAAAAGTTCCTGAATTTTCTGCAGGAAGCAAAATGTTTTTGAATCCGAGGATTTACAAAATATGGTCTGGCACATTGCCTCAGGATGAGAAACGCATTCACTCATTTTATTTCCCATTCCCATTTATCAAAACAGATACTACTGTTTATCAGCTTCCGGAAAGTTATACCATTGAAAATCTTCCTAAACCAAAAGATCAAAAATTTGAATACGGATCCTTTGCAACAAAATATAGCTATGATGAAAAAGCAAATACCATTACTTCTATAGCTTTCCTTGAATTGAATCAAAATGTAATTCCTGCTGATAAATTTTTAGAAACACGTAAATTTTTTGGTGGCGTCATCAAAGAATATACAGAAAAAATTGTGATCAAAAGAAAATAAAAATCTGAATTATTTGTTGGTTCACTGTATTTTGATCTTACCAAACATCAATAATTTTTTCTGTTCTTTTAAATCTCCGGTAATTAAACGGCCCCGCCAACAAACCGCCAAAGCCAATCCTGTAAGTATATACAGGTCGGTACCCGTTTTGAAAATCAACCACAAGATCGATCCGAAAAATTTTGAAAATATTTTCTAATCCGATAAAAGCTTCTCCGTATTTTGTTTTTGGATTGATATATAAAGCATTGGCGCCTTCCACAAAATTCCAGTTCCATTTTTTTAATAACGGAATTTTGTTGGAGATCAAACCATTTGCATGATGTTCAAAATGCAATTCAGAATAAAAAGAAGAAGCATTGCTGAACTGGTAATAGGTAGCATTTTGGAATGAACGTAAATATTGATTGGCAAAGATGGTCTGGTTGCCATAAAAGTGTTTATAATCCTGGGCAAACACTGAATTTTTATTTAAAAACCCTCCTGTGGTAAAATTATAATTGATAATACCGGCCAACTTTAGATTCACGTCGTCAGTGATATTGAAAGCCCATTTGTCATAATCCACATCACTACCGAAAATATTCCTGAACCCTTTGGTATAGTTAAATGTGAAGATTGGATAATTGGAATCTATAGAAAATTTTCTTTTGGGAAATTGTATGTATTGTTGTCCCGGCTGAAAACTAAAGGATGCATGCAATAAAACTGCCTGGTGACGCTTAAATTGAGATAATAAAATTTCAACCGGATAGTTTGGTGTTAGCCTGTAGCTCCAACTTTTATCAATGATAAAATCAGTCGAATTGTTTACAGGCAAACGGTCCTCATATTCGCCTTCTACTAAAAATTTTGCCCCGCTCTCCCACTCTTTTTTATAACCGGTTTTACCAAAATAATTTTCATAAAGCTTCATTGCATTGGTGCCATATAATAAAGTGGCTATACTATTTCCCAGTCCATCGATATCGCTTTCTTTAAAAAACTGGCTAACTCTTTTTCCTCCTGCAACAAAAAATGAATATCGTTTGAATTTTTTATCCGGATCAAAATCTTCTTTATTTTTAAAAACCAATCCACCCCATGGATTCAGATGATGATTATTAAAACCATAGCGTACATCCGCAATAAAACTGGCTTCACTTTTTAAAGCTTTTGAATATTTTGAAATAACCAAAGAAGGATTGATGGCCATGCCTTCTACGGTATTGTATTGCAAAGTTTTTAACAATGGCTCGAAAGAAATTTCATATTGATTAGTAAGACTGTAATGAGTTCTGTTCACTCCCGACCAAAAAAGTTGTGTGATCTTTAAAGGACCTTGCTTTTTCTTTAATGAATCAATATTATCTTCAGTCGAATCATTCCTGGCAGCAAAGGCGCTGTCTTTGGTTTTGTAATCTTTTATTTCCTGCGGCTCAAGCGGGACGGGCCTTATCGAATCCCAATATGAATGCGGCTTTTTATTCACTGCTGTATCATATTTTATAATTACGCGATCGAAAAATCCTTTAGAAAAATCAGGCTTTAGATTATATTTTGAATAAACATTTACAAAATCTCCTTCCGATTTTATACCGAATTTATTAAACGTAAAATGGATCACCTGGTTTTTAATTCGCCAAACATCTGTCGCAAGTAGGAACGTTTAGGAAGACAATCCAAGCCTGCAACTCCTTGGCTCAC
>JBIQMJ010000184.1:0-9114 GCA_044463445.1 Segetibacter koreensis | reverse complement strand
TTTCCCTTTGCTACATCCGTAACGAGAATTTTATTATCGTTCCAGTCAAAATTCAGCGTCACATTGTATCCCCAATCTTTACTGATCCTGTCTCTCCAGTTTGCAGAGATTTCATAACCAAAAGTATTAGCCTTACCAAAATTTTCAGAAGGGACTGCGGTTCCTATTAATATAGAAGGAGCAGAAGTTAAATTTGACAACATGTCGTATCTGCGGTCGAGATACCCATCTGCACTTACAGAAAGCCTGCTGTTTAAAAATTTTGCATCGAGGCCTATATTGTATTTGTCAACATTATCCCAATGTACATCCCTGTTGGCTAATTCAAGATTGGTAACAACAGCCAATCCCCTGTCACCGTTTCCACCAAAAACTGCGGCCTTTCCGGTTTGAATTTGATAGCTTCGTAACCATTGATAGGGCTTTGTAGCATCAAGACCAAGAAATCCGACAGAACCTCTCAGCTTAAGGAAGTTAATTGTATTGGCTATCCTGCTGAAAAACTTTTCTTCAGATATCACCCATCCTGCTGAAGCGGAAGGAAAATAACCCCACCTGTTTTCAGGAGCAAAATTTATGCTTGCATCAGCACGAAACTGAAGTTCCAATAAATACTTGCTGGCATAATTATAATCAAGGCGGCCAATGTAAGCGAGGCGACCAGACTCAGATATGGTTTCATTGGAAGACTGATTTCCTGTTCCAAAGTTCTGGTTATCAAGCCCACCAACCACAATACCATCAATCATACCGGCAACGCCGTCAGTACTGGATTCTGCCTGTTCGTATCCAAATAATGCATTTACCTGGTGCTTACCGAAGGTTTTATCATATCTAAGAGTTGCATTTAACTGGTAAGTTTCATCAATAGTAGGATTAAGACGAACCCTGTCACCATTACTGAAAGTACGTGTTCTGACCACGTTGGTATCTAAAATATGATCATGTTCGCCGAGGGTACCAAACTGGTACACGTTATATTTTGTTCCATATTGTTTTCCAAATGAGTTACTTATATTTTTATTAAAATTGACTGCTGCAGTTAATCCTTTAATAAAAGGTACTTCATAGGAAAGCTGCCCCTGGAAATTAACGCCCGAATTCCTGGAACGGGTGTAATTATTAAGATCATGAATCGCAAAATAATTATAAGTATTTATGTTGGAGCTGGTTCCGGCGTCCGGAATAAGAATCGGTAATCCATTTATGTAAGGAGGATAAAATGGAGATTCACCTACAAGCGTTTTCCAGTCATTATCGAGGCTTTCTCCTCCCTGCTTGTTAAATGTGTTTTTCTTGTCGGACATGTCCGCGCTCAATGATAGACCAAGTTTCAAACCTGCAGCAAGTTTGATATCAGAACTTGCTCTTACTGAATAACGCTTATAGCCTAAGCCTTTAAAATTGCTGTTTTGTGTGTTATAACTGAAACCTGCAAAATAGGTAGCCCTATCGGACCCGCCGGATATGTTAAGCGTATGTCGCATCTCAAATGACTTTTGCCAGGCCATTTCCAACCAGTTATAGTCATGAGTTTTAAAATATTCAAGTTCATCGGGTGTATAATATGAAGAAGAATTATGAGTGGAAGTAGTGTCCCAATTATTCCTTCCTGCAGTATAATCGTTCAGGTAAACAGCTTCCTGGTAGCCGCTCATCATTTTCGGCATAAAAGGTGCATCGGCTGTACCGAAAGAAGCATTATAATTTATAGAAGGAGTTCCCGGTTTTCCATGCTTCGTTCTTACCACAATAACTCCATTAGAACCTAAAATCCCATAAATGGCAGCGGCAGCATCTTTTAATACTGAAATGTTTTCGATTTCAGATGCATCAAGTAGATCAAAATCTTCTTTGGTTCTCACAATATCATCTATAACATACAGCGGCTCTTTTGAACCACCATCTTTTGAAAAATAGATTGGGTTTCGAATAGTGATATTGGCGGGTTCACCGGGTCGTGAAAATCCTCCCGCAACGCTTACTCCCACAATCTGGCCCTTTAAGGCCTCTGACAAATTGCCGACCGGAAGGTCCACTATTTCTTTCATATCCACCGTACCTACAGAACCAGTAAGGTGCGCTCTTTTCTGGGTGCCATATCCTACTACCACCACATCTTCCAATCCTTTTGTATCTTTTTCCATAAAGAGGGAAAATGTAGTTTTGTTTCCCACGCTTATTTCCTGGTATTGGTATCCTACAGACGATATTTTCAATACCGCTTTATCAGAAGGAACCACAAGCGAAAATTCGCCACGACTATTGGTGAACGTACCCCCAACCGCTTGGCCTTTTATCCCGATAGTGACGCCTGGCAACGGTTCCTGCGTGTCTGCGCTTTTGATAACTCCCGTAATCGTTTTTGATTGTGCAAATGAAGTAAAGCACCCTAGCATACCAATTAACAGAATCAGTGCGCTTTTAGTAAAATGTCGATTCATATTTAAATCTTTAAGTGTATAAAAAATTAAACCTGCAATTGTAGGGATTTAACCCAACCCTATTAAAAATCTTATTTATTAATTGAAATATTTAGCCAGTTATTTTCCTGCTGCTGCCTTTGCTGAGTCTCTTCTCTTTTGCCACTCCTCACCTTCTTTCTTAAGATCATACCCTTGTGCCGAGAGATAATTATTAATCCTTCCTTTGTATTTTCCAAACCACCAATGTTTTTTTTCAGAAGTGCCGGCATCAATAGCATGTTCACGCGCTTCAGTAAGCCATGCAAAAATTTGTGCTTTCTGCTTTTCTGTAAGATCGGGTATCATTTCCTGGTATCCCTTGTAGGTGATCGGCAATACGTTATATGTCATTCCATCTTTTACCTTGTCTACCTGTTGCGGTGTTAGTTCTTTCGACAATGCTGAAATGTAAACCTTGTGTGACGAATCAATTTTCGCCTCTTCTTCTTTTTGATAAGAGCTTATTTGCGTTTTCAGTGCTGTCTTGTCAGCGGTACTTGCTGCCTTCGCTTCTTTCACTTTTGCTTCTTCGGCAGTTTGCCAATCATTCAATTGATGATATCTTTTTGCAATAATACCTTTTACACTTTCTGCTTTCCCTGCGTCTTCAATACCAAGAGTGGCAACAATTTTCTGAGCCCGCTGATCAATTACTTTTATATATGCCTGCTCCTTATCTGTTTGTTGTATATTACTTTGAGCCGTTGCCGAAGCGATAAAGCCCACGAAAGCCAACAGGCAGAAATATTTTTTACTTATCATTCTTCTATGCATATTTTTGAATTGTACTTTTTATAAAAAGTATTTTCAGGGCAAAATTATTATCCGGATTAGCAAATTAAATTATATCAACCACCGTTATTTGAAAAGAAAACGAGCTCCTATCCGTAAAAGTTAAATTCATTCATATCAGCTTACTTTGGAATCAATAACAATCAAGACGACTGTTAAAAAATTGTAGCTTGATGATTTCTTAATTACGTTACCAAAATTATAGGCATGAAAAGTTAAAATCAATGTCAGGTTTTCCTATAATGATGGACAATTTCGCTATTTTTGATAATTTACGCCCGTATTGAATCAGCATGTAAAAGATGGAAAAAAAAGGTGGCTCACATAAAAATATCTGGTATGGACAAGGCCGTCAACGAATTGAAATACCAAAGCCGGTTCTTAAGTCGAAAGTATTGATAAAAGCCATGTTGAACCAGCTTTATGTTTGCGGGCTTGGTTATTATCCCAAGGCAGCCGGCCATTATACTTCCCGTAAAAAAGGATTGCCTGAAAATTTTCTTTTTTATTGCGTAGATGGTAACGGATGGTACACAATAGAAGCTCAAAAATATAAGGTTAGCGCCAGTGAATTTTTTATTTTGCCAAAAGATGTAAAACATTCCTATGGCAGCGATGACAACAACCCATGGAGCATTTATTGGATTCATTTCGGCGGAGATATGCTCTCCTATTTCAATTCAATACAAACAGTACAAGCCTATTTTAAACCACATCACGTTAAAAGCAGTAACGAAATTTTTTCATGTTTTTCGAAGATATACAAGGCCTTGGAACTTGGATACAGCAAGGATAACCTGTTATTTGCCAACATGTGCCTATCCCATTTTTTAAGCCTGTTTATTTACAATGCCAGGCATTTTACGGTCTCAAACAACAAATTAAGTTGTGTTGATCAGGCTATTTTGTATATGCGTGAAAATATCAATAAAAATATTTCGCTAAATGAGTTCAGCAGCCTATATCATTATTCGCCGTCACGCTTTTCAGGGTTATTCAAAGAAAAAACCGGCTATGCACCCATTGATTATTTCATACAAATGAAAATGCAGAAAGCCAGCCAGTTACTGGATTTCACCGACCAGTCGGTGAAAGAAATTTCAATTAACATGGGCTTTGATGATCCTTATTATTTCTCCCGAAGATTTTCAAAAGTGATAGGAATGTCTCCTACTAAATACAGGGCAGTAAATAAGGATTAGGAGTGTTTATCTGCTGCTGCTTATTCACTTCGATCTTCAATTTGAAGGTCAAAAGTTAGTATAACTGTTCCAGTTAATTCTTCCATTCAAAAAAATAAGATCCACCTTTATTTATTTCTTTACTGTACTTTAAATAGCTATAACTTTTTAGATAAATTCTAATCACGCCTTCATTTAATAATCTCTTATTTTTTTACCTCAATACTTAATTCCGCACTTTTCAATCCTGCCGATGTTGCTTTCAATAAAATTCGTCCTGCCTTTTCTTTCGATTGAATAATAGCAAGACATAAACCGTTAAAAGCCTTACGATAACTGGCTTTGAAAGGCTCCATACTTGTTTGTGATCCATTATCAACGCCCGCTATAAATCCTTCTCCCTTCAAAGTGAAGTTTATTAGGTTATTGGCATAAGGAACGAGGTTGCCTTCCGCATCAAGAATTTTTACGGTCACAAATGAAAGATCAGTTCCATCGGCTTTTATAGTATTACGATCTGCAGTGAGCAAGATCTTTGAGGGCTTTCCGGCCGTTTTTATTTCTCTTGTTAACACGGTTTTTCCATTCAATCTTGAAACTGCTTTTAATGTTCCGGGTTCAAAAGGAATCCGCCACATCACATGTAAACTATCACCTTGTTTTTTCCTGATCCCTAATGATTTTCCATTTAAATAAAGCTCCACTTCGTTTGCATTGTTGTAATAAGCCCACACATCAACAACTTTTCCCGGCGTCCAATTCCAGTGAGGAAATATCTGAAGAACCGGCTTGGTTGTCCATTCACTTTGATACATATAATAACTGTCTTTGGGAAAACCTGCCAGGTCGATAATGCCATAATAGGAGCTGCGCGCCGGCCATGAATACGGCACCGGTTCACCCAAAAAATCAAAGCCTGACCATACAAATAATCCGGCTATAAAATCGTATTTCTTAACCGCGTTCCACCCTTCTTCATGTGTGGAACCCCAGTAGGCGCAAACATTATCGTAAGCAGAAACCGTTAGATCAGGATTGCCTTTGAATTTTGTTTTTGGACCGGGCGGCCATAAGCGAACGCTGTCTGATGGCATATCGTAATGCCCGCGTGTAGCCAGTGCCGACATGGTTTCGCTTGCAATTATTTTTTGCCCGGGAAATTTATGAGGAAGATCGGGGTAATCATTGAGCTTATAATTGAAGCCCAGAAGATCGAGTGCGCCGGATTGATAAATAAAATTTTTATGAGGATCATTTTCTGTAAGTGCACAGGTAACGGGGCGTGTGGTATCCAGTGCTTTCACAATGCCCGCCAATTCTTTTGCAATAGAAACTCCGGTGCTGTCAAACTGCTCACGTATTTCATTTCCTATGCTCCACATAAATACAGAAGGATGATTGCGGTCACGCTTTATCATATCCTGCAAGTCGCGTTTGTGCCATTTTGCAAAATCCAGATGATAATCCTGTTTGTTTTTGCCTTTCATCCACATATCAAAAGCTTCGTCCATTACAATGAAACCCATTTTATCACAGAGGTCCAATAATTCAACAGCAGGCGGATTATGAGCCGTTCGAATGGCATTGCATCCCATCGCTTTTAAAATTTCGAGTTGCCTTTCAATAGCGCGTTTATTTACGGCTGCACCTAATGCCCCCAGGTCATGATGATTACAAACGCCCAGGATTTTTAAATGCTTTCCATTTAGAAAAAAACCTTTTGCAGCATCAAAATAAAAAGTGCGGATACCGAATGGAGTTTCATAGTTATCAACCACCCTCCCATCCAGGATTATTTGCGATACAGCTTTATACATTACGGGATTATCAACTGACCAAAGTATTGGATTTGAAATGGACAGTTTTTGTACAACTTGTAAACCCGGCGTATCTATTAATTTTTGGGATCGTTCACTAGCAACCATATTTCCATTTGCATCATAAATTCTTGTTACTAAAAACACTTCTTTTTTCTTTTCAGGATTACTTTTAATATGGGTTGTAATGTTGACCCATGCATGGTCATTTCCCGAAACGGAAGTGGTAACATAAGTGCCCCATTCATCAACTGCAATCCTGCTGGTGGTAAGCAGCCATACTTTACGGTAAATACCTGAACCTGTGTACCATCGTGAGTTCGGCTGCCCTGAGTTATCTACTTTTACAGCTATCACATTTTTGGCATTTCCGAATTTTAAGTAAGGGGTCAGTTCATAACGGAAAGAAATATAACCATTGGGACGTTTGCCAAGGTAATGTCCGTTGATCCAAACCTGGCTGTTACGATATACTCCATCAAAATTGATATAAACTTGTTTACCCATTGCCGTTAGAGGTACAGAAAATGCTTTCCGATACCAGCCAATGCCTGCCGGCAAAGCGCCTTCATTGTAAGTAGTAGGATATCCTTTGCTAAATTTTCCTTCAATGCTCCAATCATGCGGAAGGTTTAATGTTCGCCATTTCGAATCATTATAATGATATCCCCTTGCAGCGCTATCATTTCCCAAAATGAATTTCCAATCCTTATTAAAATTGGTAACAGCACGTTGAGAAAAAACATGGTTGCATGAAAAAATAAACAGGCAAAATAATAGTGTATTTATTTTCATTTTATTAAAAAACAAACGGTTCTCTTTTTCAATATTATTTTTGGTTCTTCGGCATTTTTGTGGAAAATAAGCTAATAAGGTTGGATTAGAATTTTTATTATTCTAAATTACTAAGGTAATAAAGTTGCTTACCGTCTATAAAACGCACTTTGGTAAAACCTTATTAACCTTAGTATTAATCCAGCGTACTAATAGAATCATACCTTATTACCTTATGTCTTTTTCTTTCCACTACTTTTGACGAAGAACTATTATTTTTGAGTTGATACAAAATTCAATTCACTTTTTCCCAAATCTTTTGATGTGGCAACAGCAATACCGCGCTGTTGTTTCTTATCCACCGCATCATAAAAATGATAAACCACTCCTTTATATTTTAAAACAAAAGATTTGTGGGCATACAAATTATCATAAGGTTCGGAAGATTGAATAAGATTGTCGCCTGTCCAATCCGTCCAATGTACAAGATCATAAGAACATGCAAAACGGTTAAAAGCCCCTTTTCTATCCTTCCAGAATGCACCGTAATAAAACATCACCCAAACATTGCCTATCTTTTGTATCATCGGGTCGCCGGTAATACCGACAGGGTGATCTACAACTGGTTCTTCGCCAAATCTTTTCCAATGTACCATATCGTTTGAAACCGCCATGCCTATTCTTTCAAACCACCTTGTTTTCTTATTATTCCTTGCTGAATCACCATTCGCGTTGTAATACATTACGAACGGATACCCCGTTCTTTTATGTTTATCCCATATCACCGTGCTTTTATATTCCTTCCGGTTTTCCCACCAGCGTACATCTTTATCGGTTGACCTTAATACGGGTTTATCCAACCGCTGCCATTCATGTACCACCGAAGGATTTGCGGTGGTGTAAGCCATTCCAATAGAAAGAAGTCCCGATTCATAGCCTGCCTCCTTTCCACCAATATAGGTCATCCAATATTTCCCGGCGAACTTATTTAGCCCGTAACTGCCACCCCACCTATAATCTTCCAAAGCAACATAACCGGCTTTTTGATTTGCATCCCAATGCGTGGTATCTTTTGAAAACGATAAGATACGGCCCATCTTTCGCCAGTGCAAAAGATCTTTACTTGTGGCCAGCCATGTTTCATAGCCCCGGCCGTTAAATATTATAAATGACATGTACCACATTTTCCCATTTCTAAATACAGTGGGGCAATCCAGCATTTGTGAATTATTTTCGGGAACCAACACCAATCCATATTTATACGGTGTTTTTACTTCCGTATAAATCTGTTGCATTTTAGCTGCCGGCACTACATTTTTGTTATCCTGGGCAAAAGAAGAAAAGGATACGAGAACGGCCGCTGCTAAGAGAAAAGATATTTTTATTTTCATTAAAAACATTTTTTTTAAATCAGGAAAAAACTAAAATAAAAAACCGCCTTATTAATTCGTTTACTGCTATTTCACAGTGAATATATAGTTGCCGGAACCTACTCTAATCAATGCTTTTCCTTTTTCATATCCCACTAATTTCACATCCTCACGGTTATTTACAGGCGAATTTCCTTCTTTAATTACTGACGAAGAATCTGCAGGAAGATAAATGGTGGCCGTGGTATTTGCCGGTAAGGTTACTTTCAATTTAAACTGGTGGTTTGCTTTTTCCCAATTGCTGGCAATTAATCCATAAACAGATTGATAAGTAGCTTTCACTGAAGTAATATCACCGACAGGTTCAGGACGAATAATTATATTTTTAAAAGCAACAGAATTATCACTTTGCCTGATGCCTGCCAGCCCGGCATAAAACCATTCCATCAAATGTCCCAGCATTAAATGATTATTGGAAACTGACGAAAGCGCCTGCCATGATTCGGTTAAAGAAGTGGCGCCTTTTGCCAACTGGTAACCATAGCCGGGCACATCAGTCCGGTTGTTCATTTCATATATCACATCCGAACGGCCTTCATTGTCCAATACCTTTAATAAGTAGCGGTAGCCGATATCTCCGGAAGTAAGACTATTATTGTGATGCCTGATATCTTTTACAATGTTCTGCACCACAGCCTCTTTATATTGCGGCTGT
>JBIQMJ010000183.1:0-9137 GCA_044463445.1 Segetibacter koreensis | reverse complement strand
AAGCGGTAAAAAGACGTTCCGCACCTAAAGTATCTTTTCCCGTCACCACGTGATCAAAGCCTGAGTTTGCATTAGTGGCAGCGTACAAATCACTGTTGTTATAATTTCTCACATCATACCTAATCCCTCCCGAAATTTCCAGTTGATCTATTCTTTTCTTTACATAAATGAAAGGCCCCACATCAAACTGTTGATAAGAGGGAATGATATATTCGGTTCCCTTCGTTACTTTATTATCCTGGTACATGCCATTAAAGCCCGTAGTTACACTAAACCCATTTTTTTCATTAAAATAATATTTGGCATCATAGGTATACGTATTGAGCAATAAATACAAACCCGGAATTTCCACTTCAGGATGGCTGAATTCTTTGCGGATACTCTTTTGAAAAGCAAGGTTCAAGGCCAATCTTCCCCTTCCCAAATCAAAACTATTGGAACTATAAAAATTATAATGCTGCACATGCTGATGCAAGGCGGATATCTTATAAGAATTCAATTCTGCATTACTTACTACCGGCCTGTAATCGTCAGCTTCCGTAATTTGTTTGGTGAATTTTCTGGTGGCCGAATCGCGGCTGCCATCAGGAATTTCCTGCAAGTCGTTGAACATTGCAAATCCAAAATGGCTGTAGCCCCAGTTTTTATTGACGCCCACGTTGGCAGACAAATCGGTTTCTGCGAAACCCGTATTATAAACTCTTCCGTCGTATTTGTTTTTATAATTCGTAGCTATTTTATGTGTAAAAGTTCCGCCCCAGATAAAATCATGGGTATGCCCTGCGATGGTGGCCGAATTTTCTATCAGGCGGTTATTGGTTTGATATTCATTCAAAATATTACCAACGATTTTTCCTTCCGCAGGAGGATTTGCAGGAATCAGGTTTACCACTCCTGCCAGGGCATCAGATCCATAAATGACGCTGGCCGGACCTTTTACAACTTCTACCCTGTCAACGGTATTTTCATCCACTTCAATACCATGTTCGTCGCCCCATTGCTGTCCTTCCAGCCTGACGCCATCATATAAAGTCAGTATGCGGTTAAAACCCAATCCGCGAATAAAAGGCTTTGACACATTTGGGCCTGTGGTCACTTCGCTAATTCCCGGAACCGTTGCAATCGCATCAATAATATTGGTATTCAGATTTTGCTGAAGAAATTTTTTGTTAATTGAAACAATAGGTACCGGGTTCCTGATTATGGAAGTAGCCCTTGAAGACCCCGTAACCACAATGGCGCTTTCTTCCACCACAGCGATCTGCATAGCAAAATTTTCAGATTTATTCTGATCGAAATCGATAGTCTCCGCAATGGTTTTATAGCCGATATATCTTATTTCAACCAGATAAGAACCTGCAGGGACATTGGTAACCGTATAATTTCCATTTGCATCAGCGATACTTCCTTTTTTCAGATCAGGAATATAAACAGAGGCGCCGGGCAGAGGAGCGCCCGATATATCAGCGACCTTTCCGGAAAGAGAATAGCGGCTGGACTTTTTTTGCGCGCTGGAAGGAAAAGAAAAAAATAAAAATACAATTATTGAAATCAGAAAAGATAAAGTTTTCATTTAAAAATTTATTGAAGGCATCCATAAGAATGACAATAATTAAAATAGAAATTGTAAATAAATGCTCGTTTACTGCCTGTTAAAAAAAATTTGCGACAGTTTTATGCTATGGATGGCGGCCCTCTTAAACCAAATGAAAATGATTCCGAAAAAGTAATTTTTTGAATTCCGGTAATGGTAAAATCAAAAAACACAGGAACAGGAGGGGCAATAACCAACGTATGCTGCACGGTATATGGCGCGATCACGACATTGGTTTCGCAATGGCAGTCAATTCCCGGAGCATTGATCTGCGGCGTATTTGAATCGGTTAAAGTTTTGCTGATAAAATCTTTGTGATTGGCAAATAACCAGTGGAGATATTTTGTGGGCGTATTACTTAAAATAAAACTCAATATTAATAACGTCCCAAAAAACTTTCTTATGTAGATATTGTAATTCAATTGTGCTAATCGCTGATTTTGCAAATGTAAAACATTCTGCTCCAGGAAGCGAAGGAGTCCAACCTCATGGAAATTGGCCATCTTACCCGAATGCTTTGTTTTTAAAAACGGAATAACTTTTGTGCTATTTATATTTAAAATATTTATTAATTAATTTAAATCATTTATTATGCCAATTGTAAAAGTGATAGAAGTAATTGCTTCTTCAGAAAAAGGTTTTGATGATGCCATTCAGAACGCGGTAACGGAAGTTTCTAAGACAATAAAGAATATAGATTCCGTTTACGTTAAAGATTTTAAAGTACATGTAAAGGATGAAAAGGTTTCTTCTTATGGAGTGATCTGCAAAGTTTCCTTCCGTGTAAATGAAAGCCTGAAGTAAATTGGAAAATAATTTCTATTCTTCAAAATAAAGGAAGCGGCAGGCTTCCTTTATTTTTTAACATACCTTTCCGTGAAGCTTTTATGGAAACACATTTTTTGTTTATGTGTTGTTCGTAATTTGCAAACCTTTAAATCATTAATCAATATTTTTGAAAAAAGATGGTACAAACTGCAGAAGACATAAGGCTGCTGAATGAAAAAATACATCATTCTGCAACCTTTATTGACAAGATCCATGACGAGATCGGAAAAATAATTGTTGGACAAAGCCACATGCTGGAAAGGTTGCTGATAGGATTGCTGAGCAATGGGCATATTTTACTGGAAGGTGTTCCGGGACTCGCAAAAACGCTTTCCATAAAATCACTTGCCAACACCATTAATGCAAAATTCAGCCGTATTCAATTTACCCCTGATCTGTTGCCCGCGGATGTTATCGGAACAATGATCTATAACCAGCAAAAGAATGAATTTGTAGTCCGCAAAGGACCCATATTTGCCAACTTTATTTTAGCAGATGAAATCAACCGTGCACCTGCAAAAGTGCAAAGCGCTTTGCTGGAAGCCATGCAGGAAAGGCAGATCACTATTGGAAACAGTTCTTACCTGCTGGAAGAACCTTTTTTAGTGCTGGCCACTCAAAATCCTATCGAACAGGAAGGAACCTATCCATTGCCTGAGGCGCAGGTGGATCGTTTTATGCTGAAAGTAATCATTGATTACCCCTCCAAATCCGAAGAACAGGCGATCATCAGGCAGAATGTTTTGGGCATGCAACAGCCACGCATAAACCCTGTGGTTTCTTCCTCAGAAGTATTGAATGCGCGCCAGCTCGTTCGGGAAGTGTATATGGATGAAAAAGTAGAACAATATATTATTGATATTGTTTTTGCTTCCCGCTATCCCGACAAATACAACCTTGGAAAATTAAAACCGCTTATTTCCTATGGCGGTTCGCCAAGAGCGAGCATTAACCTGGCTTTGGCATCGAAGGCCTATGCTTACCTGAATAAAAGAGGCTATGTTATTCCCGAAGATGTAAGAAATATTTGTAAAGATGTGTTGCGTCATCGCATCGGCCTCACGTATGAAGCTGAAGCTGAAAGTGTAAATATCGAAATGGTGATCAATGAAATTTTGAAAGCCGTGAATGTGCCGTAGGAGTTGAGAGTTTAGGAGGTTTAGGAGGTTTAGTAAACAAATAATTAGTACATTTTTTTATATAAATAAAACCCAGGCAACAATACAACCACTCAACAATTCAACAATAAACCAATCACCAATTAACCAATTAACCATTGCCTTTAACCACCGCTGAAATAATAAAAAGAGTAAAAGAACTGGAGATCATCAGCAAGAAGATCACCACGCATCTTTTTATGGGCGAATATCATTCTGCTTTCAAAGGCAAAGGAATGCGTTTCAGGGAAGTGCGCGAATATTACCACGGTGATGATGTAAGATTTATCGACTGGAATGTAAGTGCGCGTTACGCTCATCCGTTTACAAAAGTTTTTGAGGAAGAAAGAGAATTAACGGTGGTTCTTTTGATTGATATCAGCGCCAGCTCGCTGTTTGGAACCGTTCACCAGAACAAAAAGGATATGATCACACAAATAGCGGCTGTCCTCACTTTCAGCGCTATCAACAATAATGATAAAGTGGGCGTTATTTTTTTCAGCGACAAAGTGGAACAATACATTCCCCCCAAGAAAGGAAAAGACCATGCACTTTTTATTGTGCGTGAGCTACTAACGGCTATGCCTAAACGAAAAGGAACCAATATCCGGGAAGCATTGAATTTTTTTTCAAGGTCCAATCATCAGAAGAGTATCGCATTTATTATGAGTGATTTTATTGATGATCATTACGAGCAGGCTTTGCGCGTGTTAGGCAAAAGACATGATGTTATCGGCCTTAAGGTGTATGATAAAATGGACAGTCATCTTCCAGATATCGGCATGACTAAAGTTCAGGATATGGAAACAGGTTCAGCCGCATGGCTTAATACTTCAGACTCAATGATAAGGTATAAATATCACCAGAATTTTATTAACCACAGCGTAGAAACTAAAACAATTTTTAAAAAATCAGGAGCGCAATTACTGCATATCCGTACTGATGAAGATTATGTAAAAATTTTACAACAATTTTTTACCCGGAGAAAAAAAACGCATTAAAAGGATTTGAAGAAAGGCATCCACGATATAAAGTTCATAACAGTTTTGATATTTGGATTTTTGTTTTTACTACAGGAATCTTTTGCCCAATCGCCTTCCGTAAAAACCACAGTTGACAAAAGTGATATCCTCATCGGCCAGCAAATACATTTCAAAGTAACCACTTCCATGCCGGATAATACTTACCGGTTAAACTGGTTTTCTGTTCCGGACAGCCTGGGAAATTTTGTTCCGGTCATCAAAGAAAAAATCGATTCTTCATATTCAGATGGCAATTTAAATTTCAGTCAGCAAATAATTATCACCAGTTTTGATTCAGGCAGGCAGGTAATTCCGCCCTTGCCGCTTTCTTTTTCCCTGCTGGAAGGCGATTCTACTTTTACGATGTATACTGATTCCCTTCCTATCAATGTGAGCTATTCCCCTGCGGACAGCGTTCTTCCTTTTCACGATATCAAAAATATAATTGAGGTAAAGAAAATCTTTCAATGGTGGATATGGGCGCTCATCGGCCTTGGAGCTATCCTTGTGATCCTACTCATTATTTACTTTATCAGGAAGTCAAAAAAGAAAAAGGATACAGGAATTTTTGAATCAAAAGTGCCGCCGTATGAAGAAGCCATGCAATTATTGGAGGAACTGCAAAAAGATAATTTGATCGAAAAACAGCAGTTCAAAGAATACCACACCCGGTTGTCAGATATTTTCAAAAGGTATTTATCCAGGATCCACAATACTTACCAAATGCACCTTACCACCGATGAACTATTGATCCAATTGGATCAAATGGAACTGGCCAAAGAAGAAATCGCTTCTTTTGCCAATTGCCTCCGGATGGGAAATGCAGTAAAATTCGCAAAATATATTCCGCCGGATTTTGAAAATCAAAAATGTTTTTCTGAAATAAAAGAAATGATCACCCACATCAATACTATAGAAACCAAAGAGCCGAAAGATGGTATTTGACTATTTCCAGGATATCACTTTTGGGCAACCCTGGATGTTGCTGCTTTTCCTGCTACTGCCAGTGCTTATTTATTGGAAATACAGCAAAGGCAGAAAGCAAATGGCAGCCATTGGCGTTTCTTCTATAAAAGGGCTGACGGAATCAAAATCGTGGAAAAATTATTTTCAGCAATTCCCTTTTATTTTACGAATGCTCGCGCTGGCCTGCATCATCATTGCGCTGGCCAGGCCTCAAACCCGGTTTGATGAAACGCAAAGAGAAGGCGAAGGCATTGATATCATCCTGGCCATTGATGTAAGCGGAAGCATGACGGCACAGGATTTCACTCCCAACCGGATGGAAGCCGCAAAAAAGGTAGCACAGGAATTTGTAGACGATCGCCCTTCGGACAGGATTGGTGTAGTCATTTTTGCCGGTGAAAGTTTTACCCAATGCCCGCTCACTACAGATCACTTTGTTTTAAAATCACAAATTTCACAGATAAGAAATGGCTTACTGGAAGATGGAACCGCCATTGGCTCGGGGCTGGCCACCAGTGTTGACCGGTTAAAAAACAGTAAATCAAAAAGTAAGGTAGTGATCCTTCTTACCGATGGAATGAATAACGGCGGGTTGATTGATCCGTCAACCGCTTTGGAAATTGCCAAAACCTTTCATGTAAAAGTATATACGATTGGCGTGGGCACGGATGGGTATGCGCCCACGCCCGTCAGTACGCCACTTGGAATTGTAATGCAAAGCCAGAAAGTTTCTATAGATGAAAACCTGCTGAAAAATATTGCGCAGCAAACCGGTGGCCAATATTTCAGGGCCACGGACAATCAAAGTCTTGAAAAGATCTACAGCCAGATAGATAAAATGGAAAAATCGAAAGTTGAGATCACCACTTTTCATCACTATTCAGAAAAATTTTATCCGTTTGTTTTTGCAGCATTAACCTTACTTTTATTAGAAGTTATTTTAAAATTCACCTTCTTTAAAAAATTTCCTTAGAAGGCTGAACGCTGAACGCTGAAAACTGAAGGCTGAACGCTAAAGTCGAGGAAGCTAACTTTCCTAAACCTTCTAAACCTCCTAAACCTCCTAAACGAATTAACCAATAAACCAATTAACTTTCCCTTCATGAAAGCCTTAGTTTACAAGTCCACCGGAAGCTGGTACATTACCAGGAATGAAAAGGGAGAGGAATTGAATGCGCGCATAAAAGGAAAATTCAAAATCGATGATATCACCTCTACGAATCCAATTGCAGTGGGCGATGTGGTAGAAATTGATAAAGAAGAAGGCGAAGAATCCATCGTTATCACAAAAATATACGACCGCAAAAATTACATCACACGGCAATCGCCGCATAATAAATTTAAACATCATATTGTAGCAGCCAACCTGGATCAAAGTATTTTGCTGGCTACTTTAAAAGATCCGAAAACTTCCACCGGTTTTATCGATCGTTTTTTGGTAGCCTCCGAGGCGTATCATGTGCCTGCGATCATTGTTTTTAATAAAACCGACCTGCACAAAGCCAAAGAGAAAGAAAACTTTGAAAAAATAAAATCCATTTATGAAAAAATCGGTTACCCGGTTTATGCAATGAGTCTCACTGCAAATGAAGGAATAGAAGAAGTGAAAGAATTACTGAAAGATAAAACCACTTTGCTCAGCGGACATTCAGGAGTAGGAAAATCTTCCTTTATCAACACGATCCTGCCTGAAAACGCCATTAAAACGCAGGAAGTAAGCGGCTGGAGCGGTAAAGGATTGCACACCACCACTTTTGCAGAAATGTTTGACCTACCTTTTGGCGGAAAAATAATTGATACGCCCGGCATGCGGGAATTTGCCATGATGGATATTGAGCCACAGGAACTTTCGCATTATTTCCCTGAAATGAAAGCATTGATACAGGATTGTAAATTCAACAATTGCATGCACATTGAAGAGCCTGGCTGCGCGGTAAAACCAGCGGTTGAGGCCAATAAAATTTCTCCTGAACGGTATATCAGTTATCTGAATATTTTGGGAACCATTGAAAATAAGAAGTGGTGAGTAAAATAAGAATGTTGGGTATTTATTGATTTACTGCAAGGGCAAAAAAATAAATGTATTGAATGACCCTTCCTCCTGTCTCCAAACCTGAAACAATTGAAAAGGCTTTTCCTATTTTTGATTTGAATTCATTTACTCATTTCAAACCATTTTGCCATGCCAACCAACAGTGTCACATTGCACAGAGTGCTTACAGCGCCTCCTGAAAAGGTATTCCGTGCCTTTTCCAATCCGGATTTTTACGCGTCGTGGCTGCCACCCTATGGTTTCATTTGTAAAGTTCATCAAATGGATTTTCAAACCGGTGGAACGTATAAAATGTCGTTCACTAATTTTAGCACAGGAAACGGGCATTCCTTTGGAGGCAAATTCCTCGAAATTATACCTGATGAGCAAATTAAATACACCGATCAGTTTGATGATCCCAATTTGCCGGGAGAGATAGTAACTACTGTATCATTCAAAGCAGTCTCGTGTGGTACGGAACTCAATATCGCACAAACAGGAATTCCCGCCGCCATCCCGGCTGAATTGTGTTATCTCGGCTGGCAGGACTCGTTGGAAAAGCTGAAGAAGCTGGTAGAACCGAATATCCCGGACGCATAGTTTCATCACTTTCACCCGGAAGATCATTATTTAAACACTTTTATTTGCTCCATGGTCGGAGTCCTTACCCACCAGTTCAGGAATCAAAGAAGCAGATAGCCACTTAAATTTTTATCTCACATACCGCGCATCCATCACCCCCGCCGGTACAAACGCCTCCTTATTCATCTCCACCCAGGTATTGTATTCAAACCTTTTATAAATAAGCCGGGCAGCAGCAACCACAAGGCTTTGCTGAGGCGTGTTCACATGAAACTCCAGCACCTGTGCGGCAACGGTTGAATCGTTATAAGGAATCTCTATCGTATGAGTTTCATTGCCGCAAGACTCCCCTGTTTTCAACACGCATCCGGAAACAGAGATCACCAGTGTTACCAAACCGGTGCCTGCCGGAACAACAATTTGTTTAGAGGGAATAAAAGTATCGATGCTTACCCTCACCACGTTTGGCTGTGGTACGCTGATGGTAAGCGGTACCTTAAACCTTTGCCTTACGGGTTGCTCTTTCGTAAACTCCAGCGCGCTGATATAAGGTACTGCATCAGTGGATGGCAATTCATCGATCCCCGATGTGCCGAGCCATTTGGCTATGGCGCCGGAAAACCGGCTTTGCATGCTTCTGTCTGTGGCATTGGGCATAGAGGCCGTCAGCCCGCTGCGTAAGGCTTTGCCGGCCCTTGCGGCAATACCAAAATTCATAGATCTTATGGTCATAGCCGGCGAGTGGGCGATATGGGTTCTTTTTACCCGGGCACAATGGGTTCCCATGCGGCGGTAAAATATTACGTTTCCCACGCTGCCTTTTACAAATACATCTGTCACTTTTGCCATAATCTTTTGATTGAGTTGTTTACCTTTTTCTATATACCTGCAGGCTAATAGCCTATTACCTGCGCCTGTTCCACTACGTTCCCACTACGTTAATTAACGTAGTGGAA
>JBIQMJ010000182.1:0-9139 GCA_044463445.1 Segetibacter koreensis | reverse complement strand
GCTTAATTTATTTTCGTTATAAATTGTCTGCACCTAATAAAAATAGGGTAGCACCAGCAGGGGTAATTTATTTTCATTTGTTGTAAAACTATACATTGCTGATTAAGGCATTTAAAGCGAATGAAATTATTTTTATATTTTGCTTACAGATATTTGATGATTTCTTTTCTCTGAAAAAAATTAGATTGCAGGATGGACAAAAAGGTTTCCTTACTTTTTCTATTTATTTTTCCAGCTATGTTAAAAGCACAGGATAAAAAAAGAGCCAGGGACTATGGTGTAAAAATTGGCGTAATGCAAACCGGTACATTCAACGCGATTACAGATGTGACCGGAGTGAAAGTAGGACAAACTACTTTGTTAAAAGGAGATTCCATCCGCACAGGAGTTACAGCTATTTTACCTTATGACGGGAATATTTTTCAGCAAAAAGTTCCGGCTGCAATTTATGTGGGGAACGGATTTGGTAAATTGGCCGGAAGTACGCAGGTAAATGAATTGGGCAATTTGGAAACTCCTGTGATACTTACAAATACCCTGAGTGTTCCCACCGCGATGAACGCTTTGATTGATTATACATTGGCTGAAAAAGGAAATGAAGAAGTAAGATCGGTGAATGCAGTGGTTGGCGAAACTAATGATGGATTTTTAAATGACATCCGGGGAAAGCATGTCACCGAAGAAGATGTTTTGAAGTCAATTAAAAATGCAAAAGGGGGACCAGTGCAAGAAGGAGCAGTTGGCGCGGGAACAGGAACCGTTTGCTTTGGCTACAAAGGTGGTATTGGTACTTCATCGAGAAAACTTCCTGAAAGTTTGGGCGGATTTACTGTGGGCGTTTTAGTGCAAACAAATTTCGGTGGAGCTTTGACAATTGATGGAGTTCCCGTAGGTAAAGAATCAGGTAAATTCAGTTTTAGTAATGAGCTTTTAAATAATGTAGATGGTTCGTGCATGATCGTTGTTGCTACTGATGCACCTTTAGATCATCGCAATCTTTTGCGTATTGCGAAACGCGCGATTTTGGGTATGGGAAGAACCGGTGGTATTGAATCAAACGGCAGCGGCGATTATGTGATCGCATTTTCTACGGCTGAAAGTTTGCGAATTCCTTATGCAGTAAACGGAGAAATAATTGATAATTCTGTTTTGCAAAATGATGCCATGTCGCCTTTGTTCATGGCAACGATTGAAGCGACTGAAGAAGCTATTATTAATTCACTTTTTGCTGCAAAAAGCATGATAGGAAGAAATGGACACAAAGTGGAATCGCTGCCGTTAGATAAAGTAATTCCTGTTTTAAAAAAATATAACCGCATACCAAAATGAGCCTGGTTTATTCTGTCATCAATGGTGAATTCATTGTAAAAAGCGAAGCATCCATCTTAATTTCTGATCTTTCTATCCAGCGCGGCTTTGGTATTTTTGATTTTTTCAGAACTATAAATAATGAGCCTGTTTTTTTAGAAGACCATTTGCAACGGTTTTATTTTTCAGCCTCTGAAATGCGTATGGACGTGGGTTACAGTCCCATTGAATTCAGAAAATTAATTCAGCGATTAATCGGGAAAAATAACATTCCTGAATCAGGAATACGGATCACGCTGACCGGTGGATATTCAAGTGATGGATATACGCCTGCCAAACCTAATTTATTGATTACGCAAACTCCATTTGCTTTTAACCCCGGGAATTTTGATAAAGGAACCAGGCTAATCACTTATGAACATCAAAGACAATTGCCACAGGTGAAAACAATAGATTATATAATGCCTATCTACCTGCAAAATTTTATTAAGCAAAATAACGCCGATGATGTTTTATATTTTAATGGAAAGGAAATTACCGAATGTCCACGTTCCAACTTTTTTATAGTTTCCAAAAATGATGAAGTGATAACGCCATCGAAAAATATTTTAAAAGGAATTACCCGTAAAAAAATTCTCAGATTTTCTGAATTGGATATAAAAGAAGATTCCATTACAAAAGAGGATTTTTCAGGTGTTAAAGAAGCATTCATTTCCAGCACTACTAAAAATATTTTACCTGTTTTAAAAATCGATGGAAACACAATTGGAGATGGCAAACCCGGACCAGTTACGCGTAAAATTTATGAACAAATTATTTTGATGAAGGAAAAATGAATTTTTATTTTTAAGCTGTTTTATTTTTTCCAATACTACTTATTATTCGATGTGTAAACTTTGAATATACAAATGCCATGACAAAATACTTTTGGATCGTTGCTCTTTGATCATTTCTTTTTCGTTGTCAAAATAAGATTTCCATAATGGATCATTTTTGTAATTATTGTAAAGAATTTGTTTATTAAAATCGAGTTTTTTTAAATATTCAATATCGTCATTTTTGTGAAAAGCAATATTGTATTTTGTAACGACCCAACTGAAATTAATACAGCTTGTGAGTATAAAAGTGACAAAGAATACGAGTAGCATTCTGTTCAGAAGAAAAATATTTGTTTTCGCAAAATGTAATTTCAAATAAGTGATAAAAAGGCCAACCAGGCTTAAACCAAGGAAAATATAGACTCCGATGCGCTTAAATGTTAATCCCAAAACCAAAATATATTCTGTGTTTTTAGTGAAAGCAGAAATTATGAGCAAAGCGTTTAAAATGATCCATACATAAGCTGATTTTTTTAGCAGGCCCGCCTTCTGGTCAAAGTTAAAACTGGATTTAAAATAGAACATGATCACCCCGATTGCCAGGATAATTGAAAAAATAATCATCGCTACCCGCTGGTGAATTTCTTCGCTTAATGTAGCGGTTTTGTGAATGCTGAAAAATTGTTCGTAATTATAAGTGGCTATAAAAAACAGTAACAGGATATTCAGCAATATTAAAGTAATCTCGCCACTGCGCCTTTCAAAATCAATTTCCAAAAATGAAAAAGTGGGCCTTAGATTTATTTGTTTGTGGGGGCTGAAATTCACACTTAATTGGTTATTGATTTTGATAAATACCCTGGGGATAAATACAAACCATATATTGAAAAAAAGAAAAAAGCCCAATCCTGCTAAAAATACAATTTCAAAAAAATCAGGATAGAAAAATAGTTTTTGAAAAAACGAATAAAATATTTCACTTCCCGAAGCATATACGATGATAAAAAGTACAACAAAGAACAAGGGGATCATCACTAAAGCCAGAACCTTTTTGAAGAAATTATTTCCTGCAATTTTTCCGGGTAACCAATATTTGAATGAAAAGAATTTGAAAATGAAGCCGGCATAATTAAGAAACCATAAAAATGGGTACAGCATGATATTGATTCTGGGGTACTGGGATTTAAATCCTAAAACTATGATTGAGACGAACATCGCAAAAAATGAAAATGCATCTCCATACCAGGCAAACGAAAACGCAGACAAAAAAATACAAACCGATAGAAACCAAAATTCTTTTTGATTCTGATTTTTGATTCGATTCATGAAAAGCAGGAGCCATGCGATCAAACCCATTATCCCGGCATTTAATCCCGCGCCCTGGTGATAAAATAAAAAGATGAAGGCCAGGGTTCCAATACAGAGTTTTGTTATTTTTTCCATTTTTTTTATTGAGTGTTTAATTTGTAAAAGTACTTTGAATTACAAAGTGTAAGGATAAAAAAAATTATTTTTGATTGATTAGTTTTTCCAGGAAGCTCAGGTGTTGGTTAAAAGCCTTGCGACCGGCTTTCGTAACCCGGTAGGAAGTTTTAGGTTTTTTTCCTACAAACTCTTTCTTTACTTCAATGTATTCCTTCTTTTCAAGACCTGCAATATGGCTGGCTAAATTGCCGTCAGTGATGTCTAAAGTCTCTTTCATTTCTTTAAATTCGACCCAATTGTTCACCATCAGTACAGACATAATTCCCAGTCTTATCCTGCTTTCAAATTCTTTATTTAAAGATTGAATTAAATTCATTTTTCAAAAATATTAATGATATTTTTTTTGCATCACGTATCCATAAATTATATGCAACAAGCCAAAACCAATTGCCCAAAAGATAAGCCCATAGCCTGCCAGGAAGAGTGCTGCTAATCCCAAAATTAACTCGCAATACCCAAGGTATTCCACATCGTTAAATGTATATTTACTGGCATTCATCAAAGCAAGTCCATAAAAAATGAGCATGGCCGGAGCAATCAGTCCAGGATGATCATGATATAAAAGGGCAATGCAAAAAATACCGCCTGCAGCCAGGGGGACCAACAGATTGATCAGAAGTTTTTTTGAAAGAGAATTCCATACTTTTACTTTGTTCCTTTTACTTTTTTCAATAGTAAAATATACTCCGAAAAAGAGGGCAATTATCAGGGTTGCCAGGCCTGTAATGATTAATTCAGTAAGCAATGGGGAAGATAGATTGAGATTCTTATCCCCTAAATAGGCTCCTCCGCTTTCTTTTAAAAAGTAATAAGAAAGATAAGCAGCAACCAATGCCACAATTCCTGCCAGTATTCCCGATTTTCCACTAAGCGAAAGAAAGCGTGAAGATCGTTCCATCATAGAACGAATGTGTTCGATATCTTCCTGGTGTTTTTTATCCATTGTAAAAGTACTTTGAAGTACAAAGTTAATATTGTATCTGAAGAAACCAAATAATTCCGGAAGAAAATAAAATTTTGAATTATTTGTTTCCTGACTATTTCATCCTTTTCTTAAAGAGGATTCCCTTACAATCAGATCTGATTTAATGATGATGGTGCTGGTAGCAGCCAGGTTGGCATTTCCTTCAATATGATTGACCAGGGCATTTGCAACAATTTCTCCCATTTGCTTCCCGGGATAATTTACAGTAGATATTTTTGGGTTAACCACCCTGCTGATAATGTCATTATTAAAACCTACGATGGCTATATCTTTTGGGATGGAATACCCCGCATCCTTTAACGCCTGCATGCAAACGGCAGCGCAATTATCATTTGAAATAAAAATTCCGTCGGGGATAATTTTCATACCTGCCATTTTTTTTGCAGCTTCAATGGCGCTTTGCTCATCCATATTGTTTACAATCAAATATTTTTCATTGAATGGAATTTTATTTTCCATGAGCGCCTGTTGGTAACCTTTCATCCGGTCTGCATATACATTTCGTGCAAGGCTGCCCGTTATATGACCGATTCTTTTACAGCCCTGGCTGATTAAGTGAGTGGTAGCCTCATAGCCTGCTTTAAAATTATCAATAACTACATTGGTGCTGGACTTTCCATAACTGATCCTGTCAAAAAAAACGACGGGTATTCCTTTATTAAAAAAAGAATCGAAATGAGAAACATCTTTGGTATCAAATGCGAGTGAGACGATTAGGCCATCGACCATTCTGTTAAACATAGTAGCAGCATTAATGACCTCCCTCGCCTGCGATTCCTGCGATTGTGAAATAATCAGATTATACCCTGCTTTATTGGCCACGTCTTCTATCCCCGAAAGAACTGAAGCAATAAAATTACTGTTCAAAGTCTGAACGATCACGCCAAGCGTACGGGTCTTTTGTCTCCGGAGATTTTTGGCAAATAAATTAGACCGGTATCCCATTGATTTGGCGGTATCAGTTATTTGCTTGTGTGTTTTTTTACTGACAGAAAAATGATTATTGAGTCCTCGACTGACGGTGGCTGGAGAAATTTTCAATTTCCGGGCTATATCATAAATGGTGACTTCTGACCTGCTTTTCATTTCACAACCGGTTGTGTAAATCTGATATTTTTTTTAAATATTGGTCTAAAGTAATATTTTATATTTGAATGTGGATGTTTTTTTAAAAAATTTGAATTGCTTGTAATTCAATATAGTACGTTGTTTCGAGAAAATTATTTTGGATTCTTTTAAAAGAATATAAGTATAGGCTTTGGAAAAAAGTAAATTTTTTTATGTAACCGGTTGCATATTCAAACTTTTATCTTACATTTAATTTATCATTTCATTAACGTATTCCAAAATCTTAAATAAATCACCTGGTATGAATAGGATTGTTTCCTGGTTTACTTCTTTATTATTGATAATAATTCTTTCGTATCCTGTATCTTCCCAACCCATTGCCAGGCTTACCCTTCATAATGTGGAGAGTAAGATCGCAGCCCCTGTCTATATTGATCTTGACGATATCACTTCAGTTTCAGATTCTTCGCTGGTTTTGGAACAAATTACCGGCAATAAAAAAATACCTGTTGACTTCCAGGTTGAACATGGATACCATCGTTTTTTATGGTGGATGGTGAAAAATGACAATTCACCAAAAGGAAAAAACCAGGTGTTTGAATTATCCAAAGGAAAGCGCGCAGAGAATAAGAATTTTCCGATAAAAGTAACTACCCATAATGGGGGGTTAGTGCTTACCGATAATGGTAAAAATGTATTACAATATAATTTTAAAACGGAATACCCGCCGGCAGGGGTGGATACTGTTTTCAAAAGAAGTGGCTTTATCCATCCTTTGTGGTCGCCGGATGGTCATATCCTTACCCAGATTAATCCGCCGGATCATCGACACCACGTGGGTATCTGGAATCCCTGGACAGATGTATTATTTGAAGGGAAGATGGTGGATTTCTGGAACCTGGTAAAAAAGGAAGGAACCGTGCGATTTTCAAATTTTATTTCTAAAACAGAAGGCCCTGTGTATGGCGGATTCAAGGCGTTGCAGGAGCACGTGGTTTTTGAAGACACCTTAATGGAACAGCAGAAAACAGCGCTGGATGAAGTTTGGGATGTGCGCGTATATAATATTGGAGAAAAGATGTGGCTTTGGGATTTTACTTCAGTTCTCAATTGTGCTACACCTGATCCGGTTATTTTAAAAGAGTACCGTTACGGTGGATTTGGTTTCAGGGCCACCCGCGACTGGAATGACCAAAACAGCAAAGTGCTTACATCTGAAGGCAAAACGCGGAAGGACGCCGATGCCTCAAGAGCCCGTTGGTGCATGATAGATGGGGATGTCACTGGCGGAGGACATTCGGGTATTTTATTTATGGATTACCCTGCCAATTACAATTTCCCTGAGCCTATGCGGGTATGGCCGGAACACATGAATAGACGTGGCGATGTTTTTTTCAGTTTCAGCCCGACCCGTAATATGGATTGGCCATTGTATCCCTACAACAGATATGTTTTAAAATACAGGATGCTGGTATATGACGGAACAATTTCTCCTGCAGAAGCAGAAAATACGTGGAAAAGTTTTAGCCATCCGCCACAGGTAACTGTTACACGGTTAAAATCAAATTAAAAATTCACTATAAAACCTTGTTTACTATAATTATGAATGTTTATAAAATCGAAAATTACCCGGCAATAATTATAATCCTTATCGCAATGTATGGCTGCTCAACTGCGAAGCATTCCATTGCTAATAAATCCACTGACTGGAAAAAAGTGAGTGTGTTGGTTTATACGAAGAATGGAAAAGGTTATGTTCACGATAATATTCCCTCGGCTGTAGCCTGCATTCAGAGATTGGGTAACCAAAATGGTTTTACAGTAACCGTATCTGATAATCCTGCAGACTTTAATGATGCTAATCTGAAAAAATATAATGCGCTGATTTTTACCAGCACCAATAATGAAGTTTTTGATAACGATGCGCAAAAAGTAGCATTGATGCGCTATATACAGGCTGGTGGCGGATTTGTAGGTATCCATTCAGTTACCGGCACCGAGCGCCACTGGGAATGGTTTAAAAGATTAGTCGGAGGCACCTTCGTTCGTCACGCAAAGCATCAGCCATTCCAGGAAATAATTATTGATACAACGAATGTATCTACATCATTTTTACCACGTCATTGGGATGTGAATGATGAATGTTATTACACAACAGATATCAATCCTGATTTACACGTGTTGACCGTTCATGATTTAAATACTGTTACGGATAAAGAAAAACCGGTTGTTTACGGAAATGTTTTTCCATCTACCTGGTGTCACCAGTTCGATGGCGGTCGCGAATGGTATACTGCGTTGGGCCATGATGGTGACAGATATTCAGATCCGGTTTTTGAGAAATTTATTTTAGGCGGAATACAATGGGTAATTGGCGATAGCCAACCGCTTGATTATTCGAAGGCTCATGCGGTTAGTCCTGAAGATCCGTTGCCTTATTAAAATGAAATTGAAATCAAATTTTTAAAAATGAAAAACCAACATATATGAACCAAAAAAACTCAGGAAATCAAGTCAACAGAAGAAAGTTTTTATCTTCTTCAGTAAAGGGAGCCGCAGGAGCAATTGCTATGGCTCATTTGCCGGGAGCCGGAAATGCTTTTCCCAGTATAGTGCCTTCGCGCGTGCTGGGAAAAGATGCCCCTTCCAACAAGATCAACATCGGTGTAATAGGCGTCGGACGAATTGCCCATGGATGGGATATTCCTGGCACAGCCCAATGGGATTTGGCCAACATCATGGCGGTTTGCGATCTCGACAGCAATCGCATAAAACAAGGGAAAGAATTTGTCGATGACATTTATGCGAAAAAGAAAGGAACCTCTTATAATGGAACCAAAACCTATGATAACTACCAGGATCTGCTTGCCAATAAAGACATTGATGCAGTACTGATCTGTACGCCGGATCACTGGCATGCCTTAGCCGCCATCCATGCTGCAAGAGCGGGTAAACATATTTACATGGAAAAGCCTGCTTCCCTAACCATCGCCGGAGGAAGAATTTTGAGTGACGAAGTTTATAGATCAGGAATTACTTTTCAAATAGGATCACAACAAAGATCCCTTTCTCCCTGGCCGCAATTTCACAAGGCTTGTGAACTGGTCCGCAACGGCAGAATTGGTGATATTCATACCATCTATGTTGGCTTGCCCACCGACGATCCTAAAACATCGTATCCTGAAAAAGAAATGCCGGTACCTAAAAATCTGAATTATGAAATGTGGTCAGGCAGCACGCCTTATTCTATTTATACGGAACACCGCGTACATCCACAGGATGGAAGTTTTTCACGCCCCGGCTGGCTTCGGTGCGAACAATATGGCGCTGGAATGATCACCGGGTGGGGCGCTCATCATTTTGATATTGCCAATTGGGGTATGGGAACAGAATATACCGGCCCGGTAGAAATTTCCTGCCAGGAAGTGGTTTGGCCTCCAAAAGATGCATTATGGGATGTGCATGGACCTTTTAA
>JBIQMJ010000181.1:0-9184 GCA_044463445.1 Segetibacter koreensis | reverse complement strand
AAATCCCACTGTTCATTTTTAACATCACCCACCGCTGAGCCGGGGCAATTGGTTTCTATGCATTGCATTTCAACCATCCAGGTTCCCGGCAGCTTTTGATGTTTTAAAAACAAACTGTCATTTACCATATTCTGGGTGCTGTCCAGCGATTTTTCCTTTTCATTCAGTTGCTCTTCTTTAATAGAAAGAGATTGTTCTTTTAATGCCAGTTCCTGTTCTTTAACATTCAACTCCTGCATTTTTTTATCCAATTCCATTTCACGCTGCCGCAATCCACAACCCGATATACAAACGATTCCTGCCAATAAGAATAGCCATTTCATATTTCAACAATTTGAGAATTTCAAGATATAAAAATTAATTCAAAAAATAGCCTGCAATGGGAAAGGGAAAGATAGCCAATTGAAAATAAAAATCCTGATTATTTCTTCGTTGACTGTTAATTCACAAGGAAAAAATTCCGGTAGATATTGATTTTTAATTCTTCAGGGCTGTTGGATTTGGTAAAAATTCTTTGGTTATTTCTTCAACAGTTTTTTCGCAACCAAAGAATGAAACTATTTTCTTGATAACCCCTTCTACGAGTGCATCAGGACAACTTGCGCCGCAGGTGATTAAAATTTTTGCAGGTTTTTTTTCCGGCAAAAAAGAAAGAGTGGTTACTATTTCCTTACGATGAATTTTATAATGATTGATTTGCTTTGAAGAAACAATTTCTTCTTCTGAACGGATAAAATAAGTTGGCAATTTCCCTTCGCACAATTCAACCAGGTGCGAGGTATTAGAACTATTATATCCTCCCACTACAATTGCCAGGTCGGCGGGAGTATCCAACAAAGCATACACGGCTCCCTGGTTATCATTAGTAGCATAGCACAGCGTGTCTCTTGTATCTGCAAAATGCGCTTCAACATTGGATTCAGACAAGCCGTATTTATGTTTCATCACCTCCTTCAAATACTCTGATATTGTCTGGGTATCGCTTGCCAACATAGTAGTTTGATTAACTACTCCAATCCGTTCCAGATCGCTTTCTGCGTTAAATCCATTAGAGTACCGTCCTTCAAATTCCCTGTAGAAATCTTGTATATCTTTTCTTCCTAAAATATAATCAGCAAGTTGAATGGCTTCTTTTATATCCTTCACTACCAAAGTGGGTGAATTAACAGCGCTATGGCTAAAAGTAGCGCGGGTTTCTTCATGCTGCGGCTTCCCATGTATGATCACCGTATAATTATTTTCAGCAATGGCGCGCGCGCGATTCCAAACTTTTTGTACAAAGGGACAGGTCGTATTATATTGCTCAATTGTAACACCCGCATCCGAAAGTTTTTTTTCAATTTCCAAAGTGGTACCAAAAGCAGGAACCACCACGATATCCTCCGCATGAAGTTTGTCAAAAGGAATAAGAATGTTGCCTTTGGTGTCCATTAAAAATTCCACGCCTCTTTTTTTCAAATCCTCATTCACATGAGGGTTGTGAATCATTTCACTCAGCAGGTAAATTTTTTTATCTGGATTTTCTTCTATAGTTCTGAAAGAAATATCAATAGCATTTTCAACACCGTAGCAAAAACCAAAATGGCGGGCCAGGAATATTTGAACCTTACCAAAATCAAGAACAGTGGGGGTAAAATCTTTTTTTAATTTATCGACGGCGTTGCGTTTGCTTTTTATAGCTGTGATCAAAGGGCTTCTGTAAAAAACAGGGACATCAAATTTTTTCATATCGTACTTCTTTCAATCACAAAGTTACATCGTTCAATTCATGGAAAAAGAGGGTAAAAATATTTATGATTAATTTTATTTTTTTTAGTAAAAAAATTATGTCGAAAAAAAGATCAAAGTCCAGCCATCCGAAATGGAGCTATTCCGCTAATATTTATGAAGTCAATATCCGGCAATACACGCCTGAAGGCACTTTTAACGCTTTTGCCAAACACCTTCCACGATTAAAAGACATGGGCGTAAAAATTTTGTGGTTTATGCCTGTATTGCCTATCAGTGAAAAAGGCCGGCTTGGCGTTTTAGGAAGTTATTATGCAGCAAAAGATTTCATGGAAATAAACCCTGAGTTTGGAACCAAAGATGATTTTTTGGCGCTGATCAAAGAAGCGCATGAAATGGGATTTAAAATATTGATGGATTTCGTGGCCAATCATGCCGGAAATGATCATCTATGGGTCAGCGAGCATCCGGAATTTTTTGTAAAGGATGGAAACGGCGATTTTTTTCATCCACATGGTTGGTCAGACGTTACCCAAATCAACTATGACGAGCCGGAAGTATGGAAAAAAATGACGCAGGTCCTTAAATTCTGGGTAAAAGAATATGATGTGGATGGATTCCGCTGCGATATGGCCCACCTGGTGAGGCTTGATTTCTGGATCTATGCAAAAAAGAAAATATCAAAACTAAAAGAAGATTTATTTTGGTTGGGTGAATGCCAGGAACCTGAATACCACGAGGTTTTTGATGCCACTTTTACATGGAAATGGATGCATGCGTCCGAACAATTTTATCAGGGGAAAATGAATCTTCAAAGTTTGCTGACTGTTTTGTATAAGTCTGTTACTGAATTCCCCTGCACGGCCATGCGTACATATTTTACTTCCAATCATGATGAAAATAGCTGGAACGGAACGGAATATGAAAAATACGGCGATGCTGCCAGGCTGATGGCGGTTTTTTCCTGCACCTGGAATGGGATTCCATTGATCTATTCAGGCCAGGAATTGCCTAATAAAAAGCGGCTAAAATTTTTTGAGAAAGATTCTTTAAACTGGACAGGCAAAGTGGAGCTACATGATTTTTATAAAATTCTATTGACTTTAAAATCCAATAATAAGGCGCTTCGTTGCGGAGATCCCAAAGTGCTTACCCAAATTATTTCTCATCCTGAAGACGAGCAAGTGTTTGCTTATTTGAGAAAATACCAATCAAGCCAGGTATTTGTCATTCTGAATTTCAGCAATCAGGGATTACATTTTAAAGTCAAAAATGTAAAAGGCCTTTTCAGGAATCTCTTTTGGAATGACGATGTAGATTTTGAACAGAAAAGTGAGGTATGGTTGCATCCATGGGATTATTTGGTTTTTGAAAAAATTTCGATCTTGTCAGATTAGAATTTTTTTTCTAAAAATACAAATAGTACATTTTAATTTTTTTCATCCACCTCTTTCCAACTTCCGCCCTTTTCGCTTTCAATCCCATTTTCTTTTAATAATTCAAAAGCTTTGGCGTGCCGTTTTCCACCTCCACAAACCACCACCAGCGGTTGTTTTATTTTTCTGATTTCATCAAGTTTTCCGGGCATTTCATCCAAAGGAATATTGATACTGTCTTTGGCGTGGCCTTTTACAAATTCATCCGGCCTCCTGACATCAATCACTAATTTTCTTTTACTACTTTTTGTTTTCATGCATGCGAAATTATAATTTAAATATAGCCTGCATAAAAAATTTATTTTGAAGGAATAAGATTTATTTGCTTCGTTAAAATTAATTAGTTCAAAACGCGTTATTACTGGCAAAAAAGGTATATTTGCAGAATTATTCTCCTACTTAGCAGACTGGATTTTCTTTACCAAAAGCTCATCAAGTCATAGGTTGTTGAGCGTACAGGCAAGTAAACTTTCAGAAACCAATTTTCAGGGAAGTTATTATTTACAATTAAAACAATTAAATTGTTATTTAAAGAATTACATTTAATAGCGCCCATTTTGAAGGCGCTTGAAACAGAAGGTTATACAGAACCAACCCCCATTCAGGAACAATCCATACCTCATATTCTTCGCGGAAAAGACCTTTTGGGATGCGCGCAGACAGGCACCGGCAAAACAGCAGCTTTCGCAATTCCTATTTTGCAAAACCTGGTTTTGCAACAAAATCAGGATCGACACAACAATAATATCAAGGCATTAGTACTAACGCCCACCCGTGAACTTGCTATACAGATCAATGAAAGTTTTGAAGCATACGGAAAACATACCGGTGTTCAGCATGCGGTTATTTTCGGAGGTGTTTCGCAATTTCATCAAACGAGTCAATTGCGCCGTGGGGTGGATGTGCTGATCGCAACGCCCGGACGGTTATTAGATCTCATTGCTCAGAAATTTGTGGATTTAAAAACCCTCAAAATGTTTGTACTGGACGAAGCAGACCGGATGCTCGACATGGGTTTTATACATGATGTGCGGAAGATCATTGCTTTGTTGCCTGAAAACAGGCAAACCTTATTTTTCTCGGCCACGATGCCGCCTGAAATCACACGGCTATCCTCATCTATTTTACAAAATCCAGTAAGAGTGGAAGTGACACCGGTTTCATCCACTGCAGAAAATGTAAATCAACAGGTTTATCTTGTAGAAAAAAATGACAAACGTGACCTGCTTATTCATCTCTTAAAAAATGGAACCATTCAAAACGCACTCGTTTTTACACGAACAAAATATGGAGCTGATAAGATTGCCCGTGCGCTGCACCGCGCAAATATAAAATCGGATGCGATTCATGGCAATAAAACACAGAATGCAAGACAGCGGGCTTTGAATAATTTTAAGGAAGGAAAAATTCGTGTCCTTGTCGCTACAGACATTGCCGCCAGGGGTATTGATGTGGATGATTTAAGCCATGTGATCAATTTTGAATTGCCGAATATTCCTGAGACCTATGTTCACCGGATAGGCCGAACAGGAAGAGCCGGCAACTCCGGTTCAGCGCTCTCTTTTTGTGATATGGAAGAAAGAGCTTACCTGCGTGACATTCATAAATTGATTGAAAAAACAATTCCGGTTGTTGAAGATCATCCTTACGCCAGTAAGTTGCAATTTATACAAACCCCGGTTACTACCTCCACGCTGATGAATCGAAAGCCCGCTTCACACAGTGGTTTCAGAAGATCCAGAACATGGAAACAAAACCGGTAAAATGGTTTTTGGAATTGAGGCTTTGACCGGTTATAGTAAACCAACAAAAAACGCTGATTTTTATTCTTACAACTTTTAAATAGATATTCCAAAATATTTATTTTTCACATTGCAGCCGTGGTTTTCATTCAATGTTCTTGCGGTAACAATGTGGAAAAAAAAATCTGTAAAAACGGAAGGCCAACAAGACATCATTAATTTACCATCGACAAACTTTTGGAATGGAATTTTAATAAAATTGAAGGCCTCTATTTATGCCTTTCATAACGTCCCATGATACTTCCTCTCGCCAAAACAAGGCCATCCATTGCAGTCAGCAGGTCTTTTTTACCTGAGCCTGAGGGCAGGTCCAAAGAGGAATCCAGGGCAAATACATTAAAAAAATAACGGTGTGAGCCTGAGGGCGGACAAGCAGGATGAAATCCCGATTTACCAGCACTATTATCACCACTAACACCAGGATTAGTTCCTTCCTTAATATCTGCCACCAGCCCAATATTCCATACCAGCCAATGATCAAACACTCCATTGGGTGCATCGGGATCTTCCACGATCAAAGCCAGCGTCTTTGCATCTTCAGGAATATTTTCAATATGCAATGGAGGATTAATTCCTTGCCCATCACAGCTATATTTTGATGGAAGATTCCCTTCGTTTTCAAATGCCTTGCTGGTTATTTTCAACTTAGCTTCTTTTTTTTGCATAATATTTTTTTATTTTTTTAATAAAAATCTATGCCAAAGAATGAGAAAAATTCCACACGAATCACCAAAAGAAATGCACTGTTCATTCAATAGAAATAAGCAATATTTATGGCTTTACTGGAAAATAATTTTAGAATAATGTCCTGGTAAGTCTTCCGATCATCAAACCCTGGTGGTAAATCTGCATGGTGTATTTTCCTTTTTGAAAATTAGGAGAATCTATGGAAAATCCCAGCCGGAAGCCATTGTCCTTTTTGTTGTCAAACCGGATCAAAGCTGAATATACTTTTTTTCCATCGTGCGTTTCAAAAGTATTGGATACAGCAGCCGGATTCAACAAGGTCTTGCCATTGGGTTGAATTACCACCACGTAAATGAAGTTATTGGTATTAAATGATTTTATATTTATCTGGAAGGAGCCATACAATCTTTCAGTTTTAGACGCAATATTGGTTTCTTTTTTTTCATCATTTAAAGAATAGGCCAAAAATCGCAAGTGCGAAACGAGGACAGGCAGGGAAGCGGCAGATTTTACTATATGTTTTGACCCGCTTTTAGTAGTAACTGCTGCGTTTTTCTTTTTCTCTGCCAGGTTTTTTATCATTTGGGTCAACCGTTCATTTTCCCGGATTATCGTATCGTTTTTATTTTTGAGCGCTTCCACACTTTCCTGCAATTGCGAAATTTTTTCATTGGCTTCAGAAATTTCATGCGTAGAAGACCTTTTCCTTAAAATTCCCGCTATCTCATTTTTCAACCTGTTGAATTCAACGATCCGCGAAGCCAGTTCCGTATCAACAGGGATTTCTATGGAATCATTTTCATCTTTCCCTCCCTGGTTAAAATCCTTTACGATAGATAATACGGAATCTGGTATCGAAAACTTTTCAGTCTTGCGGGCTGGCGGTTTTCCTTTTGGAACAGCCTGTTTATTTTTACCCGCATAATAAAAATGATACCCCCAAATGGAAATCAGAACAAATGAAATAGTTACCATTATGAGAGCAAAAATTAGCAGGAATAAAGCTTTGCGATCCTTCATTGGTAATAACTATAAAATATGTTTGCAAAACTATTTCAAATTTTGAACCCCTCTCTGCCTCAAAAATAGGCATCGGAATTTAAGTTTATAAGAGGAGATAGCCACCCCTGAATACGATTATCTAAATATAAGAAAGATTCCTGATGAAAATTTTTGCTTTTAAATATCTTTTAAAAAACTTTTCATGCATAAGTTCTTTATTCTGAAAACCTTTATACCAAAGTAAATCCCAACTGCTTATAAATGCTCAAAACAGTTTAATGAAACATTTTTAATATTGCCATTTTACCCTATTTTTGCAGCCCTTAAAAATAAGTAATAACTCTTATGGATAATTTGATTTATGTAATACCGGCGATGGGAATTGTTGGTTTGCTCTACACCTGGTTGAAGTTCGTTTGGGTAGACAAGCAGGATGCGGGAAATGCAAGAATGAAAGAGATCAGCACTTATATTGCTGACGGAGCGATGGCATTTTTAAAATCCGAATGGAAAATACTTTCTTATTTTGTTATTATAGCTGCCATTTTATTGGGGCTTATGGGATTCAGCAGCGCTAACAGCCACTGGAGTATAGCCGTTTCTTTTATTTGTGGCGGCTTTTTTAGTGCCCTTGCAGGTTTCATTGGAATGAAAGTGGCTACCAAGGCTAATGTACGCACCACACAGGCAGCAAGAACCAGTTTGTCTAAAGCGCTAAAAGTTTCATTCACAGGAGGAAGCGTAATGGGGCTTGGAGTTACAGGATTAGCAGTTTTAGGTTTGGGAGGATTATTCATTATTCTGAAATTCATTTTTGCGCCTCATGCTGCGGCGGATAGTTTGGAGATGGAGCGCACAATCGAAATACTTACAGGATTCAGTTTAGGTGCAGAAAGTATCGCACTTTTTGCGCGTGTTGGCGGTGGTATTTATACCAAAGCTGCCGATGTGGGTGCGGACCTGGTCGGGAAAGTAGAAGCTGGAATTCCGGAAGATGATCCCCGTAATCCTGCTACCATTGCAGATAATGTAGGTGACAATGTGGGTGATGTAGCTGGAATGGGCGCGGACCTTTTTGGATCTTACGTAGCTACTATTTTAGCAACAATGGTTTTGGGAAGAGAAACTTTTTCGCAGGACGCATTTGGAGGAATGGCGCCGATTTTATTGCCTATGCTCATCGCATCAATGGGAATTTTGTTTTCAATAATCGGAACTTATTTTGTAAAAATTTCTGAAAAGGCGGGTTTACATACAGGAGTGGTTCAAAAGGCTTTAAATCTCGGGAACTGGGGAGCTATCGTGCTTACCGCCATTGCAGCTTATTTTTTAGTGATGTGGCTGATGCCTGATACCGATATGGTTTTAAGGGATTATCATTTTACAAAATACGGAGTGTATGGAGCAATCATCGTAGGATTGATCGTTGGAACATTGATCAGTTTTATAACTGAATTTTATACAGCTATGGGCAAAAGGCCTGTAATGACGATTGTTCGCCAATCTTCTACAGGACATGCTACCAATATCATTGGTGGACTTGCTGTTGGTATGGAAAGCACTTTATTTCCAATTATCGTTTTGGCTGCCGGAATTTACACCTCTTATTATTGTGCGGGTTTATACGGAGTAGCTATAGCTTCTGCGGGAATGATGGCTACAACAGCTATGCAACTCGCAATTGATGCGTTTGGGCCAATTGCAGACAATGCAGGAGGTATAGCCGAAATGTGTGAATTGCCCAAAGAAGTGCGTGAAAAAACAGACATCCTTGATGCCGTCGGGAATACTACAGCAGCCACCGGAAAAGGATTTGCCATCGCTTCTGCCGCGTTGACTTCACTCGCTTTATTTGCCGCTTTTGTGGGCATTGCAAAAATTGATGGGATTGATATTTATCGTGCCGATGTGCTGGCAGGATTGTTTGTGGGCGCAATGATTCCCTTTATATTTTCCTCACTGGCCATTCGCGCCGTGGGCGAAGCCGCAATGGCGATGGTAGAAGAAGTGCGCAGGCAGTTCCGCACCATTCCCGGAATTATGGAAGGAAAGGGCAAACCTGAATATGAAAAATGCGTTGCGATTTCCACCAATGCCTCCATTAAAAAAATGATGTTGCCTGGCGCCATCGCTTTGCTATCTCCTGTTATCATAGGATTTATTTTTGGCCCAGAGGTTTTGGGCGGATTTTTAGCAGGCGCTACGGTTAGTGGCGTATTGATGGGAATTTTTCAAAACAATGCCGGAGGCGCATGGGATAATGCAAAAAAATCTTTTGAAAAAGGCGCGCTGATTAATAATGAAACTCATTACAAAGGCTCAGAGCCGCATAAGGCATCAGTTACCGGGGATACCGTGGGCGATCCGTTTAAAGATACATCCGGGCCAAGCATGAATATCCTGATCAAATTGATGAGTATAGTGTCGTTGGTAATTGCTCCAACTCTTGCCCATAATTTCCAGGATAAAATAAATCAGGAAAGGGAATTGAAAATTCAAAATCTGAATAACCTTAAAACAGCTTCAAAC
>JBIQMJ010000180.1:0-9342 GCA_044463445.1 Segetibacter koreensis | reverse complement strand
TAGAAGGCTTACGGCGGATGTGTTTGGACCAGGGTTCGAATCCCTGCAGCTCCACTTTTTTAAAAGCCTCCCGTGCGAAATGTATGGGAGGTTTTTTATGATAACCTTTCAAAAATAAAAATATCCTCTATTTATTTATTCACTGCAAGTGGAAATAGATATTTTGAATTGAATAGCATTTTGAAATTATGGCGAGTTGGAGAATTCTTATTTAATTTGACACAACAAATAATTGTATAGCTTGTGATTAAAAAAAATAATGATAGAATTTTGGGAAAATGCCTTCCAAAACAACCAGGAAATGTGGGGATGGGAACCCGCTATATCTGCTGTGCTGGCAAATGAATTTTTTGTAACGCACGGAATAGAAAATGTGCTCATTCCTGGGATTGGATATGGACGAAATGCCCGGATTTTCAGAGACAATGGAATGCAGGTAACAGGAATTGAAATTTCTCAGACTGCCATTGATCTTGCTAAAAAACATTTCGGTAACGACCTGTTAATCTATCACGGATCAGTCACTGAAATGCCTTTTGACAATCGGTTATATGATGGGATATTTTGTTATGCCTTGATTCACTTGTTAGATAAGGAAGAAAGAAAAAAACTTATTAAAGATTGCTACAATCAATTAGCAGAGAATGGTTTTATGATATTTACAACTGTTACCAGGGAAGCGCAAATATATGGACAAGGCACCTGTATCGGCAAAGAAAGATTTGAAATCTTTAGCGGCGTTAAAATGTTTTTTTATGACCGGAAAACAATTGAAGAAGAATTTGAAAATGCCGGCCTGTTGGAAATAAGCGAAGTAAAAGATGTGTATCCGTTTTATTTCATCAAATGCAGTAAAGCCGGGGTATCAGGTTAAAATAAAAGGATATAGGTTTCCGAAACCTGGTAATTTTCTTGCAATATCAGACATCAAAATAAAAAAACGATTTGAACTTTTCAAGGAATAATTGCGGTCAATAGAAACAAAAAGATTAAATCATTAATAATCTCTTAATGATTTTGATAAGTTCCTAACCTTATTGCATTTTTGAAATCGTCAGTGGTAACTTTTCTTGTATTATATTTTAGCTGGTATTCCCTGTGTTCCTTATCATTCGGATAAGTAATGTTTTTTCCGTAGGGATAGGATGGCATATCATGGAAAGGAAGCGGAGCAACTGTTTGGCCATGCGCCGTATTAAGATCTCCGTCTTTTACCCATCCTTCACTATAGATTAAAAAATCCCTTTTCCATCCTTTAGGCAGTTCGGGCAAATTTGAAGCATCAAAATCAATCGTCACTTCATCGCCGCCATTACAAATAATATATTTATCATCTGCTTTCTGAAGCAATGGCAAAACATTTCCATAACGCGTATAGTTGCCAGTAAGATCCCGCCATTTCTGGCCTTTAGTGACATTATAATAATCAACCCATTCAGGTCCGAATGGTCCACCTTTCCTGTAAGATTTGGAATACCCGCGAAAATCGAGGTGGGCATTCACCATTTTTAAATCATAGGTTTTGATGGGAGCTTTGATTTTTCCGGATGAAAAGAAAATATGATCCCAGTAAATCTGCATCGTAGTCCTGATCCTCACGCGTCGGTCATGCGGAGTAAGGAATTTGTGGCTAAGGTCAACAATCACCATCTTATCTCTTCCCATCGGGTAACCGATATCTTTTATAACTGTTTGCCATTTACCTTCCCGGTTCATCACTTGCAGGGAGGGAGGTTGAAGTTTATATTTATTCGTTTGGGTTAATTCAGTATTGATGCTGGCATCGGGAGGAAAAATCCAGCCTCTCATGTATAATAACAAATTATCAGCATCCGTATTTTTCCCAAGGTCTAAAATTAAATCATGTTCTTCCGCAAGGCCCTGGAATTTATCTAATGAGAAATTAGACACATATTGGTAATCGTATTTCTCCAATTTGGGAAGAACATTATTTCCTTTGCCATCTATTGCCGTAACTGGCAATTGGGGATCTGAAACCTGGTAGATTTTTTTGCCGGGATAGGGTGGGGCAACAAACTTTTCATCAACATACGTATTGACAGAATCAGGGTGATCTACCGCCACAAGCGCTGCTTTATCAAAATAAACTGCTTCCCAAAGTTCTTCACTCACTTTCAACGTGTATAGTCCGTTGCGGGGTTTCAATTTTTCTCCCGGAATCAGCAGCCATTCTTTTGAGGGTTCTTTGTAGGCAAAAGTGGTATCTTTTCCATGTATGGCCACCGGCATTCCTAATGCGCTTCTCCATAACATATCTTTGAGGAAAACAAATTTGCTTCCATCCCAGGTAAATAAGTAAGGACAGGATCCTTTTAATTGTGCCTGTTCCAGTGCTCTTTGTTTACGTGTGGGATCTACTATCGTTTGAGGAACGCCATTGGGCCAGATGATCCGCAGTGCATCCAATTGAGTTCTTGAGCCTACGCCAAATTCAGTCAGGGGGCCTTTGACAGTTTTAAGTTGGTATAGATCGCCCGCTTTTAATTCCACTTGTGCCCCGATCCCGATTCGGTTGTTTTTGCTGCTTCCAAATGAAAGACCGGTTAATTGAACCTGCACGAAATTATTGGAATTTCCTCCGTCATTTCTTGCTAATTGTACTCCGGTGTTGGTTGAAAAAAAGAAATCCCTGTCACCATCAAAATTAAAGTCAGCTAATGCGATCCTGTTGGCCTGCCCCAGATTCTCCGGCAGGATAGAAGCGGCTTCGGTGAATCCTTTGGAGCCATCGTTGTGAAATAGTTTTACTCCTTTCCCGGCATTATTGGTGTTGAGGCCTGCCACGACGATATCTTCATGTCCGTCGTTATCGTAATCCACAAAAGTAGCATCATATATTTTTACGCCCTGGAGAGAATTGCTTAATTGGCCGGAAGCCTGCTTATCCAAAACGAATTGACCTGCTACATTTTTCAGTAGAAAACATTTTTTTCCTTCTTCTCCGGCAATGAGCAGATCAAGGGTTCCGTCATTATTGTAATCCGAGATGGCTATAGCTTTTCCCTTAAATTCAGGATCCGATAATCCAATTGAATTAGAAATATCATTAAAATTGGAATGCCGGTTATTATTGAACAAATGGACAGAACCATTCTCTTCCAAAGTAAAAATATCAAGATCTCCATCATCATCCCAATCTCCAAAGTCCATGTTTAATATAGGACTCTTATCCGCCGAAAGGTTCATAGCTGCTGCATTTTCTGTAAAAGTGCCGTCACCATTATTTCGAAAAAACATTTTCCCCATGTTTGTTCCGGCTAACAAATCCAGGTCACCATCCTGGTCAAAATCGCCAAATAAAAGTTTTACTGCATGGTTTGTATTATTCAATCCAATATTGCCCGTTACCTTTTCAAAAGTTCCATCTCCTTTATTTTTAAATACGAGAATGCCATCAGTGGTGGCAATAAACAGATCCTGGTACCCATCATTGTCAAAATCAGCAAATGTGGCATCGACATCTTTTCCCTTGTGTTGAATTCCACCAGCGACGCTGCATTCTTTAAACGTACCGCTTTGATTGACAGATAAAGAAGGGGTAGAAGAAGCCGCACCATTTGCTACAAAACTTGAATAGATATACATATTGGCCTGGACGTCATAATCTGCCACTGCTAATACACTATTTTCAACATTGGAGATATTTTTTATGTCTGATCCGGGTATTCCTGAAATTAATTTGAAAGACAATGGAGTTTTGAACGCATTATTTTCTGCCTGCGTGGCGCCTGAGGTGCTGTCAAATGCTGAAACGCGGACATTTGTGTCGAAGTCAAAATAGCCGGCTATCATTTTTGGAATTTCGATTTCATCTTCACCCGATCCATATTCAGGCGCGATTTTCATGAGCTCATGAAACTTTTGCAGATAAGTAAGAGACTGGCCGGGTTGGTTTGCCTGTAATAATGAAATTGACTTATCATAAGCGTTTTGTGCAGCTTTTGAAAAGGCAGGTGCAATTTTTTTTACACTTTGCAAATAATAAAGTGAAGAATCGGTCTTACCTAACTTCGCATAAAGTTCCGTTAATTCAATGCGCGGTACAATATTGGCGGGCAGTAATTCCTGCACCTTCAGCAAATAATTTCTTTGGGAGGCAATGTAGGAAGCGCTCGTATCTAATTCGGCCAGCATATAATAGGCCATTGCATTTTTTGGATTTTTTCCTACTATTTCCAACAGGATTCCGGTTGCTTTTTCTTTTTCATTTTTATAGCTGTAAATCTTTGCCAACAGTAGTTTCATATCCAGGTTATCCGGGGCAATTTTTAATCCTTCCTTATCCAGCTTTTCAGCGGCATCATAATTTTTTTGAAGAAGATAAAGCCGGGTCAGCCCGATGTAACTTGAAGTGTCCTGAGGATTTAATTTGATGGCCTGTTGAAAGGCTGCTGCTGCCTCATCCAGTTGATTTTGGGAAAGATATTGAAGGGCAAGATCTTTTGGATTGGCATTAGCAATTTTGTTTTCGTCTTTGGTCTTGCTCACACAGCCCGCAAAGGCCAGAACAAGGCAAAAAAAAATAAAATTAAAAGAGTAATTGCGAATCTTTAAAAGAAGGAACATATCAGCGATTGGGTGAACTAATTGTAGAATCCTGGTCGTAAAATTAAGGATTATGTCTTTCCAATGTTTGAATGCCCGATTTATTTTTTAACTTGCTTCTGATTTTGAGAAATTTTTAATTGAAACCAGGACCAGACCTCCTTGATATGAATTGGCAAAAAAAAATACCTAAAATTATAACTATCATCATATTTGCTGGCTTACTGATAGTTACCGCTCTTTCTTCCAAAAAAAGATCGGTTTCCGCTGATGACGCCCACCGAAAGGATCTTTCTTTAAAAAAATATGGGTTTTACCTTGAACCGGTGAACCATTTGGCCGGAATTGATTTTCGGCACCTGTGCCCGGAAGTGGATCCGAAATTGAAAAATATTGAAGCCCAGATTGCATCCATGGGCGCTTCGGTTTCAATTGTGGATTATGATAGAGATGGTTGGGAAGATATATATTTTACCAACAGCCGGCAGGGAAGTGCGAATGCTTTGTACCATAATCTGAAAAATGGCAAATTCGAGGATGTGGCTCCTTCACTGGGCATTGCTGATGTAAACAAAAAAGGCACAGGGGTTTCAATGGGCGCCATTTGGGGAGATTATGATAATGATGGGTACCGCGATTTATTATTATACAAATGGGGAAAGCCTGAATTATTTCATAATGAAAAAGGAAAAGGGTTTTTAGATGTTACCGCCGGAAGTGGCTTGCCATCCTGGGTGAATGCGAACAGCGCTATCTGGTTTGATTTTAATAATGATGGATTAATCGATATTTTTTTAGGAGGATATTATAAAGAAGAATTTGATCTTTCCCATCTTTCCACCACTAAGGTGATGCCCGAAAGCTTCAGGTATGCCAATAACGGAGGAAGGAATTATTTATTGGAAAATTTGGGTAATGGAAAATTCAAAGACGTTACGGGTGAATATGGCCTGAATTCTACCAAATGGACGCTTGCTGCAGCGTCTGCTGATTTTAACGGGGATGGTTTTCCTGATCTTTTTATAGCCAATGATTATAACGTAAATGAATTGTATATCAATGAAAAGGGAAAAAAATTTTCGGAGGTCGGAAGGCAGGCAGGAATTGGCAATATTCCTAAAAGCGGTATGAGCGTTTCTTTTGGAGACATCAATAACAAGGGAGTTACGGGTATTTATAATACAACTATCACAGAACAGGGAATCCTCATCCAGGATAATAATTATTGGGAACCACAGGATAATTCTACCGGGAGTCCTTATCCGCGATTTGTAAACCTGGCGCAAATTTCAGGAATTAATAACGCGGGCTGGAGTTACGGCGCTCAATTTGGTGATTTGAACAATGATGGCAATATGGATTTGTATGTGGCTAATGGTTTTATTTCGGCTAAAAAAGGAACTTCCTACTGGTATGATTATTCAAAAGTTACCGGTGGAAATAGCTCAATTATTGAAGATGCCCAAAACTGGCCGGATATGAAAGGTAAAAGCCAGTCGGGGTATGAACAAAATAAAATCTGGCTAAACGAGGGAGATGGCGTGTTTGAAGATGTCTCCAATGAAGTATGTCCTTATGTAACTTATGACAGCAGGGCGGTAGCCACGGCCGACCTTTTTAATGATGGCAAATTGGATGTAATTGTGGCCAATCAAAATAATATTCCCCTGGTGTATAAAAATGAGCTTCAAAATGGAAATCACTGGATTGAATTTGACCTGCAGGGAACGGTAACCAATGCAGATGCCATTGGAGCAAAAGTGGTGTTGGAATGGGATGGTAAAAAGCAGGTACAAACAGTAACCGGAGGCATGGGCTTTTCTTCACAAAGCCAGCACCGTCTTCATTTTGGAATAGGAAAAAGCTCCAAAATAGAAAAGGCAACTATTTATTGGCCGACTGGTAGAAAGACCGTTATTGACAATTTGCAGGTGGACAAATTAATTGTAATAAAAGAAAATAAAGAAGGCGACCAAATACACACTGTAACACTACCAAAAGAATAAAGTATAAAACTAAAAATCACATTATGCCCTGGATAGTAGAGAAACCACAAGGTTATTTTCAATATGTGCCGCCGGCTTTTATAACGTTGCTTCTTTTCATTGGCCAATTGAGTTTTGGTATGCTTGAAAGCTATAATTATATAGTAATTTCTATTGTAGTGGCCATACTTACTGAGATAATATTATCCAGGATATTGCTGGGCAAATGGAAAAGCCTGGCTAGTGCCTACATTACGGGGATAAGCGTGGGGATATTAATTCGTTCCACCTTGATCTGGCCTTATGTGATTACAGCAATGCTCTCCATCATGTCAAAATATATACTTCGCTATAAAGGAAGGCATCTCTGGAATCCTTCCAACTTTGGTATTTCATGGATGTTGTTTATGGCCCCCCTGGACGTAGCGGGATTAAGTATTCAATGGGGTAGCAATTTTACAGGATTGGCGGTTATTTGGATACTGGGACTCGTAATTGTTTATCGTGCAAAGAGATTTCATGTTACCATTACTTATGTGATAAGCTTTGTGATTTTGGCTTATCTGCGCAGCCTTATTGTTGGAGATACATTTTTGGCAGAAGTTTCGCCCCTTACCGGGCCTATGTATCAATTGTTTATATTTTTTATGATGACCGATCCTCCGACTTCGGTTTCAACCAAAAAAGGAAGAATCATTGTAGCTATCTTGGTGGCCCTGGTAGAATTTGTATTAAGGCTGAATAGCTTTATTTACGCACCATTTTACGCGTTATTCCTGGTTGGACCGGTTGCAAAATACATTGATCTCAGATTGCATGCCGGAAAGGCTAAGGCCTCTGCTGCCGGCAGTAAACCAACATTTTCGCTTCAAATTTGATTTGTTGAAAGTTGGAATATTGTTGTTATTTCAAAACCTCAACAGTCATGGTTCCGAGCTGCTCTGCAGTTATTTCTTCCAACTGTTTTTTCCTGGTTTCCACACCAAAAAAACTAATAGCCAAAGCAGCAATAATCAAAGGAACCGCACCGATTAAGGCCGTTGTTTGAATAGAAGGCGGAGCGATAGCTGCCACCACTAATGCAATAACCAATACGCCTCCAAATTTGGTAAACCCTGCGATCACTCCACTGCCTCTCGAACGGATATTCGTTGGATAAATTTCGGCAGCGTAGGCAGATAAAACAGAAACCAATGAGCTAATGCCCCAGATGGGAATAATTAATAAAATATAAAGCCAAACCGGGTGAGCGATAATTGAGTCTCCTGCCCAGATAAAACCTAACATTGAACTGGCAGTTAGTAAGGTGAGCAAGATTATAGTACGTTTGCTGCTCCAAAAACCATACATCCAGGCAATGACAAAATTTAAAGGGAAGCCGATCAAAGCAGCATTTCGCAAAAGGCTAAATGAGTTTGCCTGGGTATAACCGAGATGTTGCAAATTGGAAGGAATCCAGAGTTGAAATCCAAACTGTACAAAGCCCCCTCCAAGCGCCAGGATACCTACAGTTGCAGTAAGCCCCAGAAAAGGAGGACGAAATAATTGTTTAAATTGACTTTTAATACTTTTATTTTTTTCTATCGGGGCAGCAATAATTTTTTCTTTAACCGCTACTGCTCCAAAACGTTTCATTACCTGCTGAGCTTCCTTTAAACGGCCACTGTTTATCAAATATCGCGGTGATTCAGGAATCCAGCGGTTTAGAAAAATTAGTAAAAATCCGGTAGGGAAACCGATTAGCCAGAGAATTCTCCATGAATAATGAGGTACCAGCCACGAGGCGAGGGCACTCGTGATAATATAAGCTCCTGCAATATCGCCTCCGATAAGCACCATCATCCATCCCCGGTGTTTTGCAGGAATACTTTCTGCCATCAAAGTAAACATAATAGGAAGCATGCCTCCCACGCCCCATCCCATTGCGAAACACATTACACAATTCATCCAGAAGTCTGGCATAGAACCGCAGGCGCTTGTAGCGATAAAAGTAATTCCTGCCATCAAAATAGAGGATTTTCGCCCAATCTTATCTCCTAACCAGCCCCAGATAAAAGAACCGATTACCGTTCCGGTGATGCCGCATAAAGGAAGTAAGGCTACCGGTATGGTTGCATTGGGGAAAATAGGAGATTTGAGTCCATATTCTCTGGCCATCCCCGGAACTACAAAAGATAATATAGTGGGTTTCATTACGTCAATGGTAATTGCGATTGCCATGACAAACAAAAGCCCAATATGTGTCCGGTTGATCGGTGCATCATCCAGCGCTTTTACTTTTAGATGATAATCATTTTGAGTTTGGATTTTTGAGGGAGGAAGAAGGCTGTAAAGAGTGATCAGTAATCCTAAAACTTCTAAAATCATTCCCCAATTCATTGATGTGGTCATCGGCATTCCTACCAATTGGTAACCCATATTTTCAGCATTAATATACATTGGAAGCTGAAGTGCCACGCCCACGGATACTGAAATAAAACCAATCCAAAAGGCGCTTACACTCCGGAATTTAATTTTGCCTTTTTGCCCAAAATTTTCCAAAGATTTCATGCTGATCTTTTTATTTAAAATTAAAGGGATCAAATGTAGGAAAAGTAAATGGATAGAGAGAGTTTGTTTTTCTTTTTGGAAGACAATTGAGTTGGTAGTTTTTAATTAACTGTCTGAAGAAATGATTTTGGAATTTCTTTTTTTATTTTCTTTATTTAAAATTCATCTCCTATATTTGCACTCCCAAAATAAGGGAGCATAGCTCAGTTGGTTTAGAGCATCTGCCTTACAAGCAGAGGGT
>JBIQMJ010000179.1:0-9373 GCA_044463445.1 Segetibacter koreensis | reverse complement strand
AAACAAACCAATTTATTTTTTCAATTCCTGTGGGAATGTTTTTGCATCGGGATTTACATCCCCGGTTAATGAATTTAAAAAGGCGACAATTTGTTTCTCTTCCTGAACTGATAAGGTTTTGTTTAGCTGAGCCTTTCCCATAATTTTTACAGCGGAATCAAGATTTGCAATACTTCCATCGTGAAAATAGGGAAATGTTCCTGCCGCGTTTCGCAATCCAGGTACTTTAAAAACGTCCTTATCGCCTGTATTTTTAGTTACGGTTTTCCTTCCTTCATCATTGACTGTACTTTTTGTTAAAGTGCGGTAGTCAGTTACGATGCCAAATTTCTGCATAACTCCCCCACCAATACCAACTCCATTATGACAATTGACGCATCCGGATGCAATAAATACTTTAAGGCCTTCTTTTTCCTCAGGTGTAATAGCATTCAGGTCACCCTGCATAAATTTGTCAAACCTGGAAGGTGTAAGTAATGTACGTTCAAAAGCTGCAATGGCCTTTTGCAGATTTTCATAAGTCAAAGGTTTGGCTTCTTCCGGAAATGCTGTTTTAAACATTTCGGGATATGGCTTGGTTGTACTCAGTTTATCTATTAAAAAGCCTTTATGAGGAATAGCCATTTCAACAGAATTTAAAATAGGCATACCTGCCTGTTCTTCCACATCTTTTGCACGTCCATCCCAAAATTGCATATTGTGTAGTGCGGCATTAAAAACAGTCGGCGAATTACGATTACCCTGTTTTCCTGCATCTCCTGTGGAAGTGGCTTCATTATCTACTCCATAATTTGCCAGGTTATGACAGGAATTGCAACTATTTTGCCCGGTCCTTGAAAGGCGGGTATCATAATACAGCAACTTTCCAAGCTTTACTTTTGACTCAGTAACTACATTGTTTTCACTAGCTGCAACGGATGGTAATGGTTTAAAAAAATTGCGGGCTTCATTTAATAAAGAGTCATTTGCCTGTGTGTTGTTGGTTACAGCAGTTTCCTTTACTTTTTTGTTACCGGACTGAGTACAGGAAAAGATCGCAATTACTATAGAAAGTGCAATAATGGTCAGTTGCTTTTTCATGCCTATAATTTTTTACCTTCTAAAAGTAAAATGCATGGATACCAAAAACACTGATGATAATCATTGTGGTTGGATGATATTGGTTAGTGACCCCGCTTAATGATATGATGCAAAATCTTTTGTGTAGTATGTTTCCTGATTTTTCTCTTTTAATTCGGATCCGATAAGATTTTTTTTGTACAATAATGAAAACCTTGCTATTTAGCAGAGTGGTATGGTGGCGCTGACCGGATCCCAAAAGCATTCAGGACGGGAATGTGCAGCAATCATGGCACAATATACTATCCGAATTGAAAATTAAAAATTATCGTTTCGTGTGCCACGAACCGAGGAAGTGGGAGCAATGACAGCGTCGTCTCTTCTACCGAAGTATTTGCGCCGGGTATCTATTCTGTAAAGGCATTGTGGGACAATAATTGTTTTTCTACAGACACCATTCAGGTAAAAAAATTTCCTTTCACGCCGCCACACCTCGGCAGCGACACGTCCATTTGCAGTGGTACGGGCTTACGTCTTTCTGCGGGCAGTTATGCGGGTTATGAATGGAGTAACGGAGAAAACAATCCTTCGATCGTGGTAAGTGCCCAAGGCGAATATTGGGTAGAAATAATGGATCAAAATAATTGTGTGGGTTCCGATACCATCAGGGTTTTAAATGTTTCCAATAGTCCCGCAAATTTTTTAAACCACAAAATCGAGATCTGCTTTGGTGATGTGGCCACGCTGCAGCCAGTCTTTCAGTTTAAAGATTATAAATGGTCAAACGGTGCTATAAGCAGTTATATTTCTGTAAATGACCCGGGTAGGTATTTGCTCACTGTTACCGACGAAAACGGTTGCATCGGAAACGACACGACCATCGTAGCCGAAAAAGACGATTGTCCCCGCAACATTTATTTTTTCAATGCATTTACTCCAAATAGTGATGGAAAAAATGAACAATTTAAACCGGTAATTAAAGGGTCTATGGAAAAATATCTATTCCAGGTTTACAATCGCTTTGGTGAAATGGTATTTTCTACCACCAACCAATCCCATGGCTGGAACGGAACATACAAAGGCGAGCCTCAACCGGCAGACGCTTATGTTTTTGTTTGCACTTATAAGTTTCCCGGTTATACAGAAGTGTTTAAAAAAGGTAGTTTTGTTTTGTTGAGATAGATGAAATAATTCAACCAGCACTTATTGTTGAGAAGAGTTTAGAATGGTTTAGAAGGTTTACAGGGTTTAGTAGAGTTTAGAATGGTATAAAGGACTTTGGAAAATAATTATCGTTACTAAAATAAGAATGCGGCTTAATTCTTTGTTTTGCTGCAATTTAAATTCTTTGTCCCTGGTTGATGTCACGAACCACACTTTACACTTTTTTCAATGAGGCTGAATTTTTTGGGTGAAGTATAAGTGGACACAAAACCCTGGAAGCGAAGCTTATTTATACAACCTTATCCCCATAAAAAATATTTCTTTCAGCATCAAGAAGAAAGGTGTTTTGATTTTTAATTATCAGCTTTCGATAATGATTCACTTTTATCCAATATATAACCCACGTTATTGTTAGAATAATACCTGCCCACAATTTTATTAACGGAATCAAAAATAATAGGTAACAAATATTCCAACTCAATCCGATTTGATATGTCGGTTTAGTCTCTTTTACAGGTATTCCTAATCTCTTACATTCCATTACAATAGATTGTGCTATTTTATTAACAACGATAAACTGCCAGTAAAAATTAAAAACAGGAATGCATAAGAGCCACACATTGGCAAATGGCATTTGTCTATTCTCCGGAGAAATTGCTTTTAAAGTATTTTGTAAAGTGATGATAAAAAAAATCGCAGGTACAATAAATAATGCAAGAAACACAAATTGATAGGCCGCATCCATAGCAGTTAATTTTACTACAATACTAATAATTTGTTTTCAATAATTATAATTTCCAGCGCGGAGTTAGGCCGACCCCGCAACAAACTCATCAAGTAAAAATAATTTCTTTAAGTGAACGACACGAGTGCGCTTGTGGAACGCTTGCCATTAATAATCATTTGGGCGGTCCTTTACAAATGAGAAATAGGTGGGAGCAGAAAGCGCAGATTTAGTGCTTATATCATCGAATGAGAAGGAAATCCCCCTTAAAAGAGATATTTCCTTTTGAGTTTGATCCTTTGATATAATAAACGTATACACCTGCGTTCTGCTTTACGCCCTTGAAAGTGCCATCCCATCCCCTGCTTGCATTATCAGTTGTAAAAAGCAACTGACCCCATTGATTGTATATGGAAAACTGTTTGAGCGTAAGAGTAATACCCGGTGGTATCCTGAATATATCGTTCAATGCGTCACCGTTTGGCGTAAAAGCATTGGGCATTATAAGCGCATTAAAAATTTTCACAACAGATGTTGCAGAAGTTTTGCAACCTTTATCATTCTGTGCCATAAAATAAAAAATTGTGTTTTCTGTAAGAGGCAATGATAAAGTGTTCAATGCATGGGCATTAATCAACCTGCTCGCAGGACTCCATTGAAATGAGATAACATCGTTAGAAGTAGTCGCCTGCAATGCAACCGTGTTGCCATAATTGATAACAGTATCAGAAGGAGAAATATTTACAACCGGTACTGGATTCACAATGGCGACAATGATATTCGATGACACAGGCGAGGAGGAGCAAGCGGTGACACCGGGTACCACCTGGCAATACAACTGATCGGAGTTTGACAAAGTGCCGATGTTTAAAATATCTAAATGATCGTCCATCATTTTATTGTTCAATATCCAATTATACAAAGGAGCCGCGCCGGCATTTTCAGCAGTTGCCTTAAAAGCTACGATATCACCTTTACAAATTTCGTTTGCGGAAGCGGAAATACTCACCGCCGGAGCAAGTGCATTTTTCACAGTCATTGTCTTCCCTGCTGACTGTGCCGATTTGTTCAAAGAACAAGCGAATGAAGGATCGACGGTTATGGTACAGGTAACAACATCTTTATCAGATAGTGAAGATGTAATAAAATTTTTGCTGTTCGTACCTGTGGAAACATCATTAATTTTCAACTGATAGACCGGGTTAGTACCTGCGTTTGAAGCATTGGCTGTAAAAACAACCGGAACACCCGTACAAACAGTATCAGTAGCTGTGTTAAGGGTTACAGAAGGCAGCGCGTTATTTATCACATGCATAATAACTTCATTAGATATTGCAGTTGCTGTAGGAGCACACGAAAAATCCGGGTCAGTTTTTATCACACAAACAACCACATCACCATTTACAACTGAAGGGGCTGAAAAAATATTACTGTTTGATCCGGTGTTTATTCCGTTTAATTTCCACTGGTAGGTTGGATTTGTACCTGCATTAAAAGGGGTTGCCGTAAAAGCTGTTGAAGAACCAGAGCAGATAGTATCCGAAGAAGCAGCAACACTAACCGAAGGAGGGCCTCCGTCGTATTTACCAATATGAATTACACCAGAGATAACCGGGCCGTTAGCAAGGCAGCTAACTTTATCGGAATAAATACACGTAATATTATCTCCTGCATTTACGACATTGCTCACGAAAACATTAGCATCAATCCCCATATTTTGTCCGTTTACCTGCCATTGGTATGCCGGTGAAACTCCGGCATTGGTAACTGTCGCTTTCAAAATAATATCAGTGCAACCGCAATTAAAAGAATTATTGGTGGATATACTGATTGAAGGATTAACAGTTTTGTTATTCACCTTTATTGAAACTGCATCCTTTCCCTGCAATAAATAATTATCACAATCGGGGCCGCTGCTGGTTACGGAACAGGTTACCTGGTCATTGTTTATAAAATTTGAATCCGTGTACGTCGCACTGTTTGTGCCTACAGGTACTCCGTTTTTTGTCCATTGATAAGTCGGGTTCAGGCCGCCATATAAAGCAGTCGCCCGGATCGTGGAGGAACCTCCTGCACAAACTATGGCAGTCAAAGGGTCAATTGTTACGATTGGATTAGGAGGTGATGCAACCGGGGCAGATAATTTCACCACCCAATAATCACTAATACCCACCGGGTATTTTGCCGTAGGCGCGTGATAACCGGATATGTCGGAGGAGTTTACATATCCCGCAGTTATAAAACTGCCATCACTTAATGGCTGAATGCAATAGGCTTCATCAAAATCGTTGCCACCAAAATCTTTTTGCCATTCAAGATCACCGTTGCCGGTAATTTTAAATATCCAGGCATCGGTCATTCCTGCGTTGCATGAAAGATCTCCGTCTGATGAACGTGCAGAACCTGCAACAACATAGCCTCCATCAGAAGTTAATTGGGTAAAATAAGCCGCTTCATTTTGGCTGCCTCCATAACACTTTTGCCATTGAATTACGCCCGTTTTATTTAGTTTTATAAGCCACGCATCATAGCCATCCCCATGGTTGCCAGACACATCGCCATCAAATGAATTGGAAAAGCCTGAAACGAGATAGCCACCATCATTTGTTATTTGAATATTGTTTGCATTTTCTGTAAATGAGCCGCCATAAGTCTTTTGCCATTGCAGATTACCAAGCTTATCAAGTTTTACAACCCAATAGTCGCCGGCTCCATGAAAACCGGTTATATCTCCGTTAGAAGAGTTCGTCGTCCCTGCATTTACGCAACCGCCATCCGGAGTAGCCTGGATACTTGTCGAAAAATCGTAATCACTACCCCCCAAACACTTTTGCCAAATCAGAGTTCCTTTAGCATCTATCTTAATTATCCAATAATCAGTCTGCCCATGATTCCCGCTCACATCACCGTCATTCGATAGCGTATGCCCCGTTACAAAATAGCCACCATCCGGGGCAGCCGCTATTGCAGTTGGAAAATCTTCCTGGCTGCCGCCATACATTTTTTGCCAAATGATATTTCCATTTTTGTCAAGCTTTACAACCCAATAATCAAATCCTCCGTGGTTACCGCTCAAATTACAATTTTGGGATGCAGCGGCGGCAGTAAGCATATAACCACCATCGGTGGTGGGCAGAATGTATGCGCCCTGTTCAGAGTCAGTGCCACCCAGGCATTTTCGCCATTGAATATTACCCTTGTTATCCAACTTTACAACAAAAATATCTCCTCCGTTCCCAGTTCCGTGATACCCCATTACATCGCCTTCATGTGAAGTGGTAAAACCTGCCACAATAAAGCCGCCATCTAAAGTCAACTGAACACAATTAGAAACATCATCATTATTTCCTCCATAGCATTTCTCCCATTCAACAAAGGGAGTGGTAACACCTGTTGGCTGACTGATCCGGGAGCGCGTCCCTGAAGATTTTGCAGATTTATAAAAATCCGGTTGTGGATGTATTAACTGATTGCCATGCAGACCTGGAAAATATTGTTGAGCTGAAACATCAACAACCATGAACCATAGTAATGCCGGCATAAGTAATTTGTACATGGAGTTATTTTTAATTCCGGCTATCAATTGGTCGGATAAAAATGATATTTCCACTTTAAACGATAAATAAATATTGAATATTTTACCAGGTACCGATACGATGATCAACTTTTGTAGTTCAACCCGTTTGACACTGATTAATAATCTGAGAGCTGCCGGGAAGTTTGGCGTTTTTCTACGTAAGAAAATAGCACATTTCTGTCGTCATAGCTAGTCCTGGGTGCTGTTAAAAATAGAACAGCAAAGCAACAAATCGCAGGGATTTTTATTTAGAAAATCTTATTTTGAAATTAGCAGAACTTACTGCTACTATCCAGCGTGTGATAAATCTAAACCGGCGATCAATCTATTCTGATGAAGTGGGTCAAAATGCCGGAATGACACTGACTTCAGAAATCAAAATGAGATTTATTTTCTGGCAAACAGGTGGGTCAACCTGTCTCCCGACAGCAGGCATCCCGGAATAAATTAAAATCCCCGGATTAATCTATTCCAAAAAGTGGGTGGGTCAACATCACCGGAAACATCAATCGAAATGGTGGGTCAACATGCTTCGGAATCTACACTTAAATAGCTTAGTGAATTAATAATAACATTTTTGTCCTCATCTTTCAACAACAAACGTTGCCAATTATTTATGGTAGCCGTCCAAAAAAATATTTCTCCTATCTCAATATAACTCTTTCGCTTTGCAAATAAATAGCTGTCCATGAGCAAGTACATTTGTGGCTTTAAAGTTAATTATCATCTCATTTAGACTACTATTCCGGTTCGTGGACACGAACCTCGGAGGAGGCAATCATGGACAATCTACTATCCGGATTGAAAATTAAAAATTACCGTTTCGTGTGCCACGAAGAGGCACATTTGTGGCTTTAAAGTTAATTATCATCTCATTTAGACTACTATTCCGGTTCGTGGACACGAACCTCGGAGGAGGGCAATCATGGGACAATCTCCTATCCGGATTGAATATTAAAAATTATCGTTTCGTGTGCCACGAACCGGGGAAGTGGTAAATGTACTAATCTCTTATATTTATAAGAACACCAGATTGATACCTTCTTTTTAAACAGCGAGTTTATCTTTCTAATTTCGTTCATTTTCTTTACATGGCACAAGAAGCCATCCCTCTTTTCTACGCCTCATTCTTGAGCCAAAACAGGGGACACTTACCGGGGATGGGGGTTCTTATTACAACGCCGAGTCCGCTTCGGGAGAGTCTGGTGAGACTTAATTTATAGAATCACACCAAGTGCATTAGAGCAAAATCTTTACTTGCGTTTTGCTACATTTTTTCTAATAATGTTATACAATACCAAACCGGTGCCAGCAAAAAATATTGCGACCAATGGACCAAATTTACCTGGTATCAAATCACCCGCTATCAATCCAAATGCTGAGCCTCCTGCAATGATACCTACCTGTAACCAGAAATCACTTTTTGCAAGATTGGGATCCATGCCTTTCTCTATTAGCGCTAAACGTTCTTTACTTTTTGAAGTAATGTAGAGATAAGCAATGCCAAATACAGTTAATAATACGAGAATTATTAACAGGATAAAAAAGAAGGAGCTTAAGGATGAATTGTTCATTTTGTGTGTTTTCAAATTTTGACAACATAACGGGAAAAGAAGTTACAAAAACTATTAGAATTACTTTGTAACCCGAACAAGCTCGTTCTTGTCAAAACAGAAATGAATACTGATATCGAAATAATACAAAAAGTACTTGCAGGCAATATAGAAATGTATAATTTGCTTGTACAGCGATACAGGAACAAAGTATTCAGCCTCGCTTATTCCATTGTTTCAAACAGGGAAGACGCGGAAGAGATTGCACAGGATGCTTTTCTAAAAGCATTTAAAGGCTTGCAGTCTTTTAAAGAAAAATCGTCCTTTGGTACCTGGATGTATCGCATTGTTGTAAATACTGCACTGAATAAAAAGAAATTAAAAAAGTTGAAAACCGTTGATGGGGAAAATGCCATGATAGAGGATAAACAATTTGATTTTAATTCCTTAACTGATAATTTAAAAAAGGATGATCAAAAGAAATTCATAAGAATGGCACTTAATGCAGTAAACGAACAGGAAAGGCTTTGTCTTACTCTTTTTTACCTGAACGAATTATCTGTAAAAGAAATTCAGGAGATAACCGGCATTTCGGAATCGAATGTAAAAGTGGTGCTTTTACGGGCAAGAAAGCATTTGTATGAACAATTACATAAATTATTAAACTGTGAAGTAAAAAATTTAATCTGACGTATATGAATGAAGACAAACAATTAAAAAAATTAGTGCAGAATAACCTGATGGAAGAAACATCTGCGGATTTTGCTACAAAATTAATGCAGCGAATCACCACGGCTTCTGTATCTGAAGTATACACCGGTTTTTTATGGAAAGACAAGTTGTTCAGAATAATTGCAGCAACCTTTATTTCTGTAGGCATCCTCCTGCTGTTGTTGAATTTATATTTGGGAAATATTACGATGTCTTTTGACATAAAGTTTGAATTGTCTCCTGCATTCTCTTTACAGACCATTCAATTTCTGTTTGTGTTTTGGGTGGTGATGATCGTAAACCTGGTCTTTTCCGGAAAGAAGGAGAAGCATAATTACTATTAATAAATGTTTCCTGTTCCCCTAACCATGGCGTAGTTCCAAAAATTATTTTTGAAAACTAAATGAAGATATAGTTAAGATTCTTGTTTTGAGCTTTCTTTCACGACGAGGCTGAAGTATTTATTCCGCCATTCTTCCATCGATTTTTTATAGTGTTTGGAATTCGATTTTGACTGTTGGTTTTCCTGGTGAAGATGAGCAAACATCTCATCCTTCGTCCAAAGCTTTTTTGTGAGCATTCTTT
>JBIQMJ010000178.1:0-9383 GCA_044463445.1 Segetibacter koreensis | reverse complement strand
TGTGGCTGTAATTCTCTAATCACTTTATACCATCTGTCAAAATCGTAAATTTGTTTTTTACCATTCGGCCCTTCGCCATTCGCGCCGTCAAACCAAACCTCGTCTATCCGCCCATAATTAGTAAGTAACTCGGTAAGTTGTTTTACAAAAAAATCATTGTATGCATCCGTGCCGTATAAAGGCGAATTTCTATCCCATGGAGAAAGATAAATTCCAAAACCGATATTTTGTTTTCTACAGGCATCGGCAACTTCGCGCACCACATCACCCTTTCCATTTTTCCAGGGACTGTTTTTTACGGAATGTTCTGTGGTTTTTGTTGGCCATAAACAAAACCCATCGTGGTGTTTTGCGGTAAGTATCACTTGTTTGAAACCTGCATCCTTAGCCACTTTCACCCATTGATTGGCATTTAATTTTGTAGGATTAAAAATCTTTGGGTCTTCTTTTCCTGTGCCCCATTCCCGGTTTGTAAAAGTATTCACACCAAAATGAAAGAATGCCGTAAGTTCTAATTGCTGCCATCGCAATTGTCTTGGTGACGGAACTATATTGGCAGCTTTATGAACAATTTCTTCCTGTGAATCTGTTGGCAGAATAACTACATAATTTTTTTTCTGAGCATAAGAAAATGCTGTATGAAAAAGAAGGATTAATAAAAATATCTGTTTCATGCGAAGGAAGTGATTGATTAAAAAAACATATGAGGTCGTTTATACTTATTGATACACCCTTACCCAATCTACCATCATTTGCTGAGGAAGATCGTTATTATTCACGGGCCCTGGCCAATTACCTCCCAATGCCTGGTCGAGAATAATATAGAAAGGCTGGTCAAATGGCCATTGCGAGTGAGTAGAATCATTTTGTAGTCGCGGGTAAGAAAATGTTTTTTGTCCGTTAACCAATAAATCAATTCTATCCGGATACCATTCCATACCAAAAGTATTAAACTCATTCACCTTAAAAGGAGCGGTTGTGAAATATTTCGGATTGTTTTTATTTTTCAATTTGTCAATGTAATAACTGTGCATCGTTTGATAAAATATGGTATCGAAATTCAAATGCTCCATCACATCAATTTCTCCATTGGTTGGCCAGTTGCCATTTTCGCCCAAAAGCCAGATGGCCGGCCAGGATCCCTGTCCCTGAGAGAGCTTTGCACGCACTTCCAGTTTTCCATATTTGAAAGAAAATTTTCCTTTGGTTTCAATGCAGCCGGTCTGATATTTTGCTGTATCCGAAGCATCTTTTGAAAGAATTCCCTTTAGATAAAGAAAGCCGTCTTTTACAAAAGCAGTAGCGGTGTCATCAGCACAATAACATTTCCAGTCAGCTTTTCCGCGACCTGAAAAACTCCATTTGGTACTATCCGGTTTTCCGTTTACAGAAAATTCATCGCTCCAGATCAGTTTGCGGTTACTTTGCTGCGACTTCACGCAGGAAGGCAAAAGGATTGGGAAAAGACACAGTAAACAAACAAATAGTTTCATTTTTTATTTTTTTAAAAAGTTTAAATAGTAAAGAGATGGTACACCGGGAACTCCTGGTAAAACACACCTCTTCTAATTTTATTTCACCAGAATTTCATCCGAATAAATCACCGCACGCTTTCCCGCATTTATGTGCCATGAAGGCATATGCAAAAGGCTTTCTGCATGCACCTTTATGTAGCGCACTTTCCTATTGTTTATCTCTGTTGAAAAAGACTGATAGGGAACCTTGATAATGTCAGGGTTTTCAGCAGGGTTAGGATTATGGGGATTGTTAATCCTTATCGCGTGGCTATACTTCTTACCGTCAGCAGAAACCGCATAAGTAACATATTTAGGTAATGCCAAAAGGTTCCAATCTGCCTGGGCTTGTGCATTTAGAAAATCCATTTCTATAGACTTAACAGCCATTACTTCACCTAAGTCAAGAATAAAATCCATGTGAACTCCTTCATAGGCAACCCAATTAATATCCGGGTTTCTCCACGTTTCGAATGATGCAAAAATACCATCGGTTAGCCGTTGAGCCTCGCCTGCGCCTCTTTTGGGCAATGTGACTGGTATTACTTTTTTTCTGAAAGATTTCGCCTTAGCCATTTCCTCCATCTTTGCATAAATCCTCTTGAAATTTTCGGCATAATCGTCAACAGTAATAGCTCTTTCTCTTACTCTCCTGATTCCAGCCTCCTTTGCCCCTTCCACGAACCGGCTCACCAATTTTTTCATTTCAGGTTTTGCCACCACTGCACCACTGCTGGTATGTTCATAAAAACTTCGTGGTGTATCGATTTCGTTTTGTCCAATTTCAATCTGAGCAAACATCAGCGGCAACCTCGCAGCCTGCACACGTTTGAGCAATTGCGAATCTCTTTGCACAGCTTCTTCCGCTCTGTCAAACAATTGCTGATATTTTTTCATCATATCGAACGACAAGTAAGAGTTCTTCGCGTCCCTTGCGTAACCGAAAATATTCAGTTTGAAGCCACTCTCCAGCAGCGATTGGCGCATTATATCAATATATTGGCCGATGAAAGGGCCGCCAGCGCCATAATAACCGTCTAAAAAATCGTTAATAATCGCATTAGAATCAGCATCCGGATCCCACATCAATTTGCAAATCAGGTATGCCCTTAAATAACCAAATTCGGCTTCGGCATTATTCGCCTGCATAAACAAGGACCTTACATTGTTATCCGTATAAAACCTGATATTCGGAGCTATGGTATGAAAATTTGGGAAAGGGCTAAGCGGGCTGGCAAACTGAACATTATAATCCCAAATCAAAATGTCTTTACTAATCTTTGCCCAGTCCTGCAAATCATGTGTAAAAGCGGGATCGGTATCAAAAACAGGTTTTTCACGTGTACTCTCAATATTGCAAAGCATGATGTTGACATTGGGCTCTATTTCTATATTTTTAGGTGCGGTACGGCTATACCAATATGCCAGAGTGGAAATAACCTTATCTGGAAATTCTCTGGCCACTTTATTTGCAAACCAGATTATAGAACCGCTGGGCACACCTCCATATTGCTCGTTGAGCCTGGTGCAGGGGCCGCATTGACAATACTTATCATTATCGTTCTGACTTACCGACCAATACTTAGCTTTCGGTTTTTGAGCAATTCTTTTTCTGAGTTCAGATACAACGGTTTTAAACACATCCTCATTCGAGAGACACAATTGAGTAACAGGATTGCGTTTGCCATTTATAAGTGAAAAATATTCGGGATGAGTCTTGCCGTACTCTTTAGGAGGAATCAGCATTTGGAAAGTATGAACAAATAAACCCCACGAATCTGTTGAAGAAAGCTTATGCCAATCCGCATATTCAGGATTATCGCCTTTGTAATAAGACGTTGTCCGGTAGTTTATAAATGGCGCTACTTCTACATCATTTTTAGGAAGCGTAACTTCATTCTTCTGAGGGATATAAGTATAGTCAGAAGTATATTTTCTGAAACCGAGAGATTCAAGCAGGCTGTAAACTCCATAAAGAACGCCTTTTCCGGAACCACCAGCAATGACAAAATTGTTATCTAACCGCTTAAAAGCATATCCATCTTCTTTTAACTCATCGAAATTGATATTTTGCACCTTCGCATAATTCGTGCGTCCTACGAATATTGCGTTATTGCCTTTATATCCACTTTCCTCAACAATGGGAAGAGATACTTTCGACATTTTTTGAAGATATTGAACGAGCTGCGTTGCAGCTTCTTTTGCTACCGCATCAGCTTTCGCTGGTATAACAATTTGAAATCCTGAAATTCCATTAATCAATAATTTCTCAAATGATATCAGATCGCTGAAAACCGCAGAAGTGGGCCGCAAAGCAAAACCGCCGAGCATAATGCCGGAACATTTTAAGAATTCAGACCTTGATATTCCGTTCTTTTTTTTATCAATATTCATCATAATCACTCTGTCTTTGTGAAAGGTTAATATAGCTCTTTTTTGCGCGAAAAGTGATTGCAGTAAACCAACAAATAGGCTGATTTTCTGTTTATCCGAATGATACCTTTTATCTTTTCAATATGATTCTATTGATATTCATACTGCAACGCAAGCGCAATCGCATCTGCGCTAATATTTTTTGGTAATTGAACAGTAACTTCATCACCATTCAATTTCCATTTCACATATTTGCCCGTTTCCAGCAATTTCATTTTTGCACCTCGTTTCGGAACATTTCCATTCCATGAAACCGATACAGGTACTCCTTTCTTTTTATCAATGCAATAAATGGCATTCATTATTTTATGATCTTTCGAAACATTAAACCAGATATTTCCCTGGCGATAATGGGGTGTTGTTCTCGTTGCATAAATGGCACTGCCGTTTTTCTGCATCCATTTTCCAATGGTTTTAAAAGCGTCAATATCTTCCTGATGAAAATTGCCTTTTCCATCCGGGCCGGTGCCCAATAAAAGATTGCCTCCCTTGGCTACTATTTCTATCAAAAGATGAACAACAGAATCTATTGGTTTCAATTTATAGTTTTTTTTATAACCCCAGCCGTTACCAATCGTCATGCAGGTTTCCCACGGATAATTCAGTTGCTCGTGAGGCACTTCCCCTTCGGGTGTTTGATAGTTCTCATATTTGCCGTGAACCGTTCTGTCAACAATCAATAATCCAGGTTGATTTTTTCTTGCCATTGCTGCAATTTCAGGCATGTCTATATCCTGTGCAGGCGGTCGAACTTGTCCGCCGTCCAGCCAGAGAATGTCAATCGAACCGTAGTTGCTGGTGATCTCATTGATCTGATTAAAAGTAAAATCTTTGAATTTTTGCCATCTTTCGGGATGCTTTTTAATACTGTAATTCACATTGCGGTTTGGCGTTGCGAAATAATCCCACCAGTAATAGTTGCTGTGCCAATCCGGTTTGGAGAAATAAGCGCCAATCATAAAATTTTGTTTTCTAAACGCTTCGAATACATATCTGGCTACGTCTTTTCGCGGATCGTTTTTAAAGGCGCCCTTCGCGATAGAAAAATCAGATTGTTTTGTATCAAACATGCTGAATCCTTCATGGTGTTTTGTTGTAAAAACAACGTATTTCATTCCTGCATCTTTTGCCATCGACGCCCATGCATCCGGATTATATCCGGTTGGTGCAAACTCTTTAGATAATCCCCAATACCATTTTTTATAATCACAATAGCTCATGGAAGTATCCCGCTTTATCCAATCCAAATCTTCTGAACACAAAGTCCACGATTCCATAATGCCGGGAACGCTGTACAATCCCCAGTGAATGATAAAGCCGAATTTGAGATCCTGCCAGTGATCAAGCTTTTGCTGAACCAAAGGATCGGTGGGATAAATATAACCGGCTTCATTTTTCTGTGCTTTTGCAGCACAGCAAAATAGTATTATGGCAAAAAATGCAGTGACAATTTTTTTCATTTTCATTACAATATCTTATTTAATGAGAGATTTGAATTTTGCTCCAATGGTTTCCAATAATGGCTGCTGATTTTTTTCTTTCCAATAAAGATATCCTCTTGATAATTCCCAAATCATCACTCCCCTGAAACCTTTCTCAATGGCATAATCGCATTTGAACCCAATAGATTCCGGATCATCGTAGGTAACCATTTCCTTCGTCTTATCGTTGGTCAAATAGGGAACCTTTGAGGCATCAGACCAGTTGTAATTCCATTCTTTATTGTCTAAATATTTCTCAGCAATAGTTGCATAACTTAATGAAGTAGATTTGGTTTTGGGACCATATAAGTTAGTGTAACCCTCATTGATCCAACCATAAAAACCAAGTCCGATAACCAGTTTATTTAAAGACACTTTTCTTTTTAGATGAAAATAATCGTACATGGATTTACTTACGCTTTGATCATCTCCCATTTTTACAGCAGCGGGGTCTGCATATAAGGGACAATTAAATCCGGCATATCTTGTCCAGCTTGCACTATACGCATATGTCATCACATTAAACCAATCGCAGAAATCTGATAGCTTATCAAAATCAAAAAACTGAGCTAATCCGTCTAATTTAGGGCAGGCAAGAGTGATCGTAAAAGACCGGAATTTATTCAATTGATGATCCTGATGAACCGAATCGTAGAGGTCGGTTACAAATTTTGTGATATTATCTCCCTCCTCTTTTGAATTCGGATATTCATAATCCAGATCCACTCCATCAAACTTGTACTTCCTGCAGATGTCTAAAACATTTTTTATAAAAGCGCCTCTTAAATTGTCATCTGCAAATAATGCCTTTAAATCTTTTGCATGTAAATCATATCCGCCACATAAACCCAAAATTACACTGACGTTATTTGTGTGTGCTTTTTCAATTAATTCAGATGCAAAACCGGTAAATGTTTTTTCTTTCAAATTATATTTTTCAAAATCATCCGGGCGGCTGTGATACCGTAATGAAGGATCGTTGGCAGAAGTTGGCTCCATAAAAGACAAAATGATATGGGTAAGATTTTTGTATTCTATATCATTCCAATCAAACGGATGTTGCCGTGAAATGGTTAAGTATCCGGCCACCACTTTCTTCTCTTTTTTTTGACCAAATGAAAAAAGACAAGTGAATAGAAGAGGTAAGAAATAAAATATTTTTGATTCCAAAATGACGCGTTATTTATTCTGTTCCCGGTTCAGGATTTAGCTATTCTTTTTTAAGAAAGCGTTGCTTACAACTGATTGCCTGGTGAGTAAACAAAGAAATAATGGGTTTTCTTATTCCGATCAATTTAAACCAACTGCGATTTTTTCCAACCATTCGTGGTTTTCAGCCACAAGGCGGAGATGTTATTATCATCTACCCATCTGATTTCGCCTAAACTTCCCTCGGAGGGCAACGGTGCCTGTGTTTGTTGCGTGAGGCAAAAACCAGTACCTGCCAGTGTTAACGGAGGATATTCAAAAGTTCCCTCTGATCGTCCTCTTTCATCCTCGCTTGACGATTCACCGGAAGGGATCCGGTTTTCCAGGCCTTCCACCACCCACCAGGCGCTGGTTCCCAGAATAGTTGCGCCCCGCAAATTGCCATCGAATGCCTTTGCAAGGCGATGATCCGATCTACCGTATAAGGCATTGCCAAAATAACTTCCATCATTTCCTTCGGGCGTGATCATAAAGCCAACCCCTGCATTGTCCTTCGCCCAGCGGCTATAAAATAAACGGCATTGGGTAAACGACTGACGGGCCTGCGATACATAAAACCCCGCAATCGTGAACGAATCTGCATAACATTGATTAAAAGTGTCTGCAGCGCTGTTGCAATAAAAACAATAAGGCATAGCACCCTGTTTTTCAGAGTTCCAGACATGCACTGCAGTAAACCAGCAACTATATAAGTCGCTACGCACGCCGGTCTCGTATCCTATCACGTGTGCCAGAATGATTTTACTGTCACCATTTTCGTAATGAATACCAATGCTACCTTTTGCATACGGTGTATTCATATCTGTTTCGCACCTAACTCTTGTAAGATTTTTTTCGTAGCCGCCTTTCATAAAATGAAAACCTTTGTACATGGCATTCCGTACCAGAATATCGGAGATTTCGAGGCGTGCCACTCCGCCTTCATTACCTTCTCCTTCTACGCGAATACCCGTAAGCAGTTGCTTATTACCATCAATGATGCCACCCCGTATCCATCCACTGGTTTCAGAAAACATCGATTTACTACCTCCTCCTTTAATTATTACTGCATCTCCTTCGAAACCTTGCTTCGCACGGATTATAGCATTGGGCGTCATCACAAGACTAACAGAAGTAAGTAAACGGAGCGGTTTAGATATTTGATACACACCGTCGTCCAATTGTAGCGTTCCTCCTCCCTTTTTCGCTAAGGCTGTAATCCTTTTGGTAAGCTCTTCATGCCAGTCATCCTTTGGTCTCTCCTTCTTTGGAGATGCTATACTGATTGTGGGGCCGGCAATCGCACCGATAATTCCCAAACCTGTTAAATTGTGAATAAGTTGACGACGTTTCATGTTATTCTTAATTTTGGATTATTAAACAATAAATAAATCATAAGTAATCATCTAACTATTTGCGGCTTTGCAACCATGCAATGGAACAACTTCCACCCTGGCAACTGTTAATTTCAAAAGCATAAAGAGCACCAGGTTCCTGATGCTCTTTATGCTTTTGTATTAAAAAACAGCGCCGTCATTAGCTGTCATTGGCCAACCGGGATTTTGATACATTACTGATTTACTCAAATCAGTTGCATCAGGGGTTGTAATGAGAAAATGTTGAATAGCAATTGGATCAAGGTAATGCGCCATCGCCCATTTGTATCCATCTTTAACCAGGTTATTATTGGATGTATTGATCCTGTATGGGCGCAGGTACTGACTTTCAGATTTTGACGAAACATTGGCGGTTTTACCTGATGTTCCAGGTTCGATCAATTGAGACGAGCCATTCGGATTCAAATACCAATTTTGCATTGGCCCCCACAATTTGAAACCTTCTACAATATAAGGTGTAGTTTTTAACTGGTCAAGTGAACGCCATCTTTTTAGATCGTACATACGCATCCCTTCTTCCATCAATTCATCCCTACGTTCGCGGCGTATATTATATAGCGTTTTATCTGTTAACAAATTTCCACCTGAATAAGCGGCCCAATCATTTTTAGCCTCTTCGGCCATATCGGTAGCATTAATAGTTACATTGTAATCGGGATTAATACCGGCCCGCTCTCTGATTGCTTTCCAATACTGGTCGGCTTTTGAATCAATATTTCCATTTTTTAAATAAGATGCTTCTATGTAATTAAGGTAGGCTTCCACGGCCCTAAAAACGATACTACCAATTGATCCCACATTTCCTTCGGATTGAGTAGCATCATAAGACAAGCCTTTTTTCAAGGCATAGCCGGTAACGTATCTTGTTTCCTGTAAGCCAATTATATCCGGATGACCTTCGAGGATAGGAGTGCCGTCAGAGTTTGTTTTATTAGTGTAGCGTAATTCTCCCGGTGCTTTCATAAATAATTGCAGGCGATTGTCACGATTGATCTTAACTGCCTGAATAGAATCATCTCCCTGGTAACCGGATCCCGGAGCATAAATCGGAAGCCCATTTGCCATTACAAAATTATCAACAAATCCGCGGGTGAATCCTGTATTGCCTCCATTCTGATTGATATAATGGTTTACGTTATTATTGCTCCCTTTGGTAGCATCATAATCACGCCATAATAAAACTTCCGGATATTTTTCAAGGTCAACATCGCTAAACATCGTAAAATAGGGATTGGCTGAAGAATTATAGCCATCATCTTTTGTGTTATTCACCAGGGGAACTGCATCTGCAACTGCAGAAGCAGCATCCATAGCTTGTTGTAAGAAGAAAGAAATTTCTCCATCAATATCAATGCTAAAGTTATCTACTT
>JBIQMJ010000177.1:0-9413 GCA_044463445.1 Segetibacter koreensis | reverse complement strand
GGCCCAGGTTCGTGATATTGTGGCGTATGCAAAGGAAAGAAATATCACGATTGTTCCTGAGATAGAAATGCCGGGACATTCAGAAGCAGCAATCGCAGCGTATCCCTGGCTCTCCTGTACCCAACAACCGCAAACTACCATCACGGGTGGAGTGTATCCCAAAAATTTTCAAACAAGTTATTGCCCTGCAAACGACAGCGTTTTTATTTTTTTAGAAAATGTGTTGTCAGAAGTGATGCAATTATTTCCATCAAAATACATACACGTTGGAGGCGATGAAGTGGATAAAACCCCCTGGAAAAATGATCCGGGCTGCCAGGCGCTAATGAAGAAAATGGGAATGAAAGATGCTGATGAGCTTCAAAGTTATTTTATCAAAAGAATTGAAAAGTTTTTAATTGCACATCACAGAAAATTGATTGGCTGGGATGAAATTCTCGAAGGCGGATTGGCGCCGGAAGCAACGGTAATGAGCTGGCGTGGAGAAAGCGGCGGGATCAAAGCTGCAAAGATGAAACATGAGGTAGTGATGACGCCCGGAACGCCGCTTTATTTTGATCATTACCAGGCGGGGCCTGCAGGCGAACCTGTTGCCATTGGCGGTTTCAATACGTTAAAAATGGTTTATGATTATTACCCCATTCCGAAAGAGTTAGATTCAGCGGATGCCAAATATGTGTTAGGCGCGCAGGCAAATGTCTGGACAGAATTTATTTCATCGCGTGAGCATTTGGAATATATGGTTTTGCCAAGAATGCTGGCGCTTTCAGAAGTTTTGTGGACTCCAAAAAATAAAAAAAATTATGACGATTTTTATGACCGTTTACAAAAACAATTTATTGCCTTTGATGAAAAAGGGTTTCATTATTGTCCGGGGAATTTTACAGTCGCGATAAAGCCCGTATCGCAGGACGGAAAATTATCAGTAATACTTTCGTCTGAAATTCCGGGAGCCCCAATTTATTTTACCACCGATGGAACCGATCCGGATGCAGGAAGCAATCGTTATGTGAACCCGGTGGAAATTGATTCTTCGGCAACTTTAAAAGCAGTGGTGGTTCAAAATGGAAAAGTGATGGGTACCCAACCTGCTGAACAAAAATTTGTGATGCATAAAGCCATTGGAAGAAATGTAGTTTATGCCAATCCGCCAAGCAGATATTATCCTGCTGATGGGCCCAATACTTTAACTGACGGGGTGAGAGGCACTACCGCTGTGGGCAAATACTGGCATGCCTTTAATGGAAATGATTTAACTGCCACAATAGATTTGGGCAAAGAAAAGACTGTTCAAAAAATTACTATCGGATGTTTGCAACATTACGTGGACTGGATTTTTTTACCTCAATCGGTTACTTATGAAATTTCTGATGATGGGACAAATTTCACTAATTTAGGAACTGTAAAAAACACGATTTCTCCTGATGAAAAAAGTGCAATCATCAAAGACTTTACAATTAATTTTCCCGAACAAAAAGCAAGATACATTCGTGTTACTGCAAAAAATATTGGTGTTTGTCCAAAAGGTCATCCCGGGGAAGGGCAGCCAGCCTGGCTTTTCGCAGATGAGATCATGGTGCAGTAAACAAACTTGCTTATCAGTAGGCAAACAAATAAGCCTGATTTTTATTTTATATTTTTAAAAGACGTGCAGCTTCAGCATCGGCATACACGCTAAAATTGGGGTGGTTTCGTAAAAAGCCAGCAGGGATCTTTTCCGAAATTTCATCTTCCAATACCTGCTTTAGAATGGCTGCTTTTTTAGTGCCACTCACCACAAGCATTACGTTTTTTGCTTCCATTAAATTGGCGATCCCTAAGGTGAGTCCGCTTTTAATTTCTTTTTTTTCTTTAAAATATTTTTGTCCCACTTGTTGGGTAACTGGATCTATTTGGGCAACATGAGAATGCAAATGCGGCGCGGTTCCCGGCTCATTCATCCCAACATGGCCATTCATTCCAAGGCCAACGATTGCAAGATCAATTCCTTCAAGTGCAATTATCGTATTGTCGATTTTTTCACATTCTTTTTGGGGATCATTCGCTCTTCCGTCGAAGAATGAAATTTTGTTTTCATCAATTTTTAAAGGATTAAATAATTGTTCATCCAGGTGATAGCGGCAGCTTCCTTCATCACCTCCATTCATTCCCAGCCATTCATCAAGCCCGATAAAATTCAATTCTGAAACATCATATTTATTTTCTCTTATTCCTGTGATCATCTCTTTATACAGGCCCTTTGGAGAATCCCCGGATGCCGGGCATAGAACCTTCTTTTTGCCGGTGGTAATGAACTGCAATACTTTTTTTGCAGCTTTGGATGACATCAATTCATAATTATCGAAGACAAGTAATTCCATACTTAACTTTTTTATAAAAGTAAAAGCAAAAAAAATTACTTATGCAAAAATTAAATTCCACTAACTTTAACTGCTTCCTTAATTGAATAAATTATCCTTTTTTAATCTTCTTTAAATTGCATTTAAATGCCTGTCTCAAATGAAATTGACCTCTCCAAAAAAAAAGAGGGAAATATTTTTTCCGGCTTGTTTGCCTCCCCAAATTCAGAATTGGCCAAGGTTTCAGCAAAAGGGGTAAGGCTTGCTTCCCTTGATTTTTACCGTGGATTGATCATGATTCTTTTAATGATTGATAGCACTGGTTTGTATGAACATCTTGTTCGTATGTCGCCGGAAGATTCAATCTCGCATTCAGTAGCAATTCAGTTCACGCATCATCCCTGGCATGGATTGCATTTTTGGGATCTGGTGCAACCAGGTTTCATGTTTATTGCAGGAGTGGCAATGGCTTTTTCGCTGTTTAAACAAACATCAAACGGCGTTCCCTGGAACAAGCAATTTTCAAAAGCATTGAAGAGAAGTGGCTGGTTATTTTTCTGGGGCGTATTGGATTATGCAGTGAGAGGCGACCACTTATCCTTTGAATTGTGGGATGTTCTTACGCAGCTTTCTTTTACATTGCTGCTGGCATTTTTAATTTTCAGGTGGAAAACTTCTTACCAGATTCTTTTTAGTTTTGGCTTGCTGATACTCACGGAGATTTTGTATCGCTATACTAATGTTCCCGGATTTGATCAGCCATTTACTGACCAGCATAACTTTGGTAATTATATTGATTTGATTTTAATGAATAAGATCAACAGTGGTGGTTGGGTAGCTATTAATTGCATTCCAACGGCTGCACACACGATATGGGGCGCAGTAGCGGGAAAATGGTTACTTACTTTGCCAGACAATAAAAGCAAACTCGCCAGGATTTTTTTATTTGGAATTATTACATTAGTTCTCGGCTTTGGCCTCGATTGGAGCGGTATTACGCCAATCATTAAACGCATCGCCACTTCTTCATTTACGCTGGCTTCCGGTGGATGGTGTTTACTTGGCCTTGTGTTTCTTTTTTCATGGATCGATTTATTAAACCATAAAAAGTATTTGAAGTTTTTTCTGATAGTAGGGATGAATTCGATCTTTATTTATATATTTTTTGAAATCGTGGTGAGCCGCTGGCTGGGCGATTATTTGAATGTGATTGTAAATGGAATTATTTCACCGGTTGGCTTTTCTCAAAATTTTATTACTATTATCGGTTCTCTTGTAATTTTTTCTGTTGAATGGGGATTGTGCTATTGGCTGTACAGGAAGAAGATATTTTTTAAAGTTTAAAAAACGCAGACAATTTTTTGAATTAAAAATCCAATTAAAAAAAATGAAAAAACTGAATTCACTTATTTTTTTTGTTATCCCATTGTTTTCCCCCATCTGCCTGCTGTCACAGAAAGTGTCCACTAACTTTTATTCAGAAAGTAACCAAAAAGTATTTATGCTTTCCAATGATAAAGTCACTGAGAAAGTTATTATTGAAAATGATATTTTAAAGGGTGATGAATTAATTGGAAACCAGGATTGGCTTGCAAAATATCATAATAGCCATCATGGAGTTTTTACTGACGGAGATTTTTCTTTGCAAATGATGTGGACCGACTGGAGTGCACCGGGGAAAGAATTTAACGGAGACCTGCAGGTCTCATTTTCAAAAAAGGATTATAAATATGATCATTACGATTTGCAGGATAATAATGAGGGGAAAAATCTCAATTTATATTTTACGCCTTTGGATAAAAGCAATACCATTCAGTTAAGGATCACTTACCAGCTTTTGCCTGGAAAATTTTACAGTAAAAGAAAAATTTCAGTGGAAGATACGTTGCTCCAAAAAAACTGGCTGCAGGCATTTGTTTCGAGGAAAGGGAAAATTAGCGATATTTCTTCGTTTACTGGTAACCGTTATATGATACGACAGGAAAGTAGTAACAATTATGCGGTAGTTCAAAGTCAGAATAGTTCGCAGGAGGAAACAACAAAAATTATAAAGAAAGGAGAATTCGGGCAGCCATGCGCAATAGATTTCAAAAATGGCGGAGTCTTTTTTGGTATTGAATATCCCACGGCTACCAATAAAGTTTTAAAGAAAGGTAAAGGCTTTGAACTCTTCTGTCACGAACTGATTGGAAAAGTGGTTCGTAAGGATTGGGTAGAAAGTGATTGGGTAGTGGAAGGATTGGCGCCTGATCATTATATAAAAGACTGGTTTTTTAATTATCTTCCTGATGTGCGTGTGGCGGCTAACCGGCCTTACACATTATATAATAGTTGGTACGATTTGCGTTCTCCTGAATTTCCAAATGTAGAACCCAATCATGTGATGAATGAAAAAAATATCCTGAATATCATTGATCTTTTCAAAAAAAATATGATTGACAAATATGGGATCAATCTCGATGCATTTGTGCTTGATGATGGTTGGGATATTTATGAAAGTGATTGGAAAATGCGGACGAAAACATTTCCTCACGGGGTAAAGCCTATCGTTGATGCTTTAAAACCATTGGGAACGACTTTGGGAATCTGGTTTGGGCCAACAGGTGGTTATTCTTACAGGATGAGAAGGATCAATTGGATGAAGGCGCATGGCTATGAGACCGTGGGAAGTACGCCAGGGGATGCAATGATGGACATTGCCGGACCAAAATACAGTGCGCTTTTTGAAAAGAGAACTACAGATTTTGCCAAAGAAGGAGTAGGCTATTTTAAATGGGATGGCATTCAGTTTTCTTCGAGCGAGCCAGGGAGCGGCCATGCAGTGGGATATCTTTCGCGCCGCGCCGCAATGGAAAGTATGATTGAGAAATGTAAGGCGGTAAGGGCGGTTAATCCAAACGAATATTTGAATATAACCTCGGGTACCTGGCTGAGTCCCTGGTGGCTGAAATATGCGAACCAAATCTGGATGCAGGGCGAAGACTATGGATATGCGGACGTGCCTTCTGTCAATGAAAGAGATGGCGCGATCACTTACAAGGATTTTGTTTTGTATGACGATTTTCATAACAAGGATATTTGGTTTCCGCTTAGTAATATGATGACTCATGGAATAATTAAAGGCAACCTGGAAAGGCTTGGCGGAGAGGATGATCCTTTGGAAAAATTTGCGAACGATGCAGTTTTTTATTTTGCCAGGGGCGTGAGCATGTATGAAATGTATATTTCTCCTGATCTTCTTAAACCGGAAGAATGGGAAGTCCTCAGGCAATCATTAAAGTGGGCCAAAGAACGGTTTCCTGTTTTGAACAAAACTTATATGGAAGGCGGAGATCCTGCTAAAGGAGAAACTTATGCTTATGTTCATTTTAAAAATGACAGTGGAATTATAGCAGCAAGAAATCCTGTGATGCAACCTCAGTCAATCACTATAAAACTTGACCCCGCAAAAGGAATAGCCGATTCGGCTTGTTCGCTTGTGTTGGAAAGAACTTATCCTACTCATTGGATCTCGCCCAATCTTTACTCCGCCGGCGCTACCATAACGCTTCCCCTGAAAGGGTATGAAGCGGCTGTCTATGAGGTGTATCCTTTGAAAGACGCGAAGCGGCCATTGCTTGCAGGTGCAGATTTTGAAGTTACGAAAAATGAAGGCAATAGTTATTCTCTGAATTTGCTGAACAGTACCGATGAAGTAAAATTTTTAAATCCTTCCATAGTTTTCAATGTGAAAGTTGGTAATAATGATGTGAGTGTTGATCGGTTAAATCTATCTTCAAATCCTTTTAAAGAGGGTATAAAGAATTTGCAAAATGATTTCGATAAAAATGTTGTCAAAACAAGTGTGACTTTAGATGCAGGCAATGTATCAGCCCGGTATATAGTATTTTTAAAACCAGACAGTTTGTTTTCAGGAAAAGATTTCCCGGAATTTATTTTAAGTGTGGATGGAAAAAAGATACAGCCAACAATACAACAACAAAAAGGAAGTTGGGCCACCTGCTCTTACCAGGTAACCGGGGAGGGAAAACATGATTTCCGGTTGGAACTAATTCCAACTGATAAAACAAAAAAATGGAATGGGGAAGCGAATGTGTGGCTTTCTTCTCAACAAAAACAAAGAGGAAAAGAAATTGAAATTACTACCAATGAAACAATTGTAATTCCTTCCATGCCTCCCTCACCTTATGAAAAGGGCGCGCTGATGCAGAATGTATTTGCCGGGAAAGGCCAGATCAGTTTGGAATAAAAATAAAAAATGATACTATTTGCCGGTTTACTGCCGGGGAATGTTTAAAATAACTAACGGTAAGGCCTATACGAAATTTAAGTGATCTAAGCTGCCATATTTCTTTTTCGTTTTACAGGAGATTCCTGTCCATAAATAGCCTTGTTAATTTCTTCCCTGGCATAGCGGATGAAAAGCCGGAAAGTAAAATATCCGCATGAGAATATCAGGCCAATTAAAAAACCAAATATTCCATAAAGTACCGGGGATCTTTTCTGCATGTCATAAGGCGGTTCAGGATAGTCAAGCACCTTCATAACGGGTGTAGCTTTTTGTAATTTATAAGCGGCATTTTGTTGGTTAGCAACGGCTATAGCATATTGTTGGCGTAGCATTTGTTTTTCAGTGATCAGATTTTCCGTAGGAACTTTAAATTCCATTTTATTGGTATTGGTAAATAAAGTTCTTTTGTCGATGGAGATGAGCTGTTTATCCTTTGCATGAATTACCCCTCTTAAAGAATCCACCTTGCTGGTAGCAAATTCAAAATCTCTTTTTGCTTTTTCACGTTTAAGATCGATGTAAAATTTTGAAATCTTTTCAATAAAACCGTAACTGATGGTTCTTACCAATTTCGGGCTGCGGCCTGTATAAGTCAGCACAAAACTGTTGTTTTTATTGATCGTTGCGGTCAGACCATCTTTTAATATCCCCGAGGCCATTGCTATAAGGCTATAAGAATTGGAAGGTATTTCTATTTTGGGTTCCAGGAAACTCCGGTGGCTATTTATATCTCTGATCAATAATTCGGCAATCAATTTATTACCTGAAGAAGTGTCTTTCATGGAAGCGACCTCTTCCCTTGTAGTCCTGCTTAGTGCCAATTCAACAATATTTACATAGGCTTCATCTGTAAAAGAATTATTTGAATTGTCACTTCCATTGAACAGAGCGCTTAAAGCAGATGAAGCCGTATTGTTATCGCTTCCTGCAGTCAAGGGGAAAATAGTGGAAGTAGAAGTAAAAGTAACCGGAGTTTTTAAGGCAAAAATTATTGAAATAGCCGCAAAGAATAAAGCGGCGCAACTGATAAAAAACTTATATTTTTTTAGCCGCTCAATAATTTCTATGGTTAGCTCCTGGGCTGACATGGCTGACTACAATTTAGTTAATAAATAAACAAAGGCAATAGGAATCGCGCTGATAAATCCCTGTACAATTGAAGATGAAAAATCCTTTCCTTCCGGCCGCACGGGCACATTGATTACGCTTCCCTGTTTCACTTTCGGATAAAAATGGAAGAATCCAAAATTGTGGGTTTTCTCACTTTTGCCATTTGCTCTTGTTACATAGATCCTTTTTCTCCAGGGTCTTTCAGAAAACCCGCCTGCCTGGTCAATATAATATCCAAGATTAGTATGGTCTTTGTCAAAATAAATTTTCAATTGGTTCTGAACCGCTCCTTTTACCGCCACAACCGGATTATTTTCAGGAATATAAATTACATCGCCGTCCTGCAAAACCAGGTCATATTTTGAATGGGGATTGTTGATGGCACTTTGCAAATCGATGGTAATTGGTTCTGAAGACCCGGAGAGGCTGTCAGCCATTTGGCCTTGACGGCGCTTTCTGTAAAGTGTGGCCCCTGTTGGATTGGAATTATCCCTTAGCCCCCCGCTTCTTGCCATAAAGGAAGACAATCTTTCGTTTTCATTTAACTTGGGATAAGTACCGGGATATAAAACCTGGCCTTCTATTTTTACATTTTTCTGCAAATGAAATCTTGGGTTCTTTCTTACAAAAACCTGGTCGTATGGTTTCAGTTTGATATTTTCGGTAACTGAATCAAGGTCAAGATTTTGATTAATGGAATAGCTTTTTTCAATTGTTTTTGTTGGTTTTAAGCCCTGTTGCGAAGAATCAATATCCACGATGCTCGATACCACAATGCTTCCAAATTCAGCAGAAGGCTTAAGTCCGTTGGCGAAATATAATAAGTCTTTCAATGTCATTCCTCCATATTTTTGATACTTGCCGGGTTTGCGTACTTCGCCTTCAATAGAAATAAGTTGCCTGTCTGCAAATTGATTTTTATTAAAAACTTCAATCACATCATTGGGATCAATAGGGATATTGTATTTGCTGGCCTCATTTTTATTAAGGTCAGAAAGGTTAACGTCAATTTTATCAGACTTTACGTTATTGGAATCGCCGGCGCCTTTGTAGACGTAAGCACGTTCCAAAAATGAATTGGGAGTAACGCCACCTGCACGGTTAATCAGGTCGAATAGCCGGTCGCCTTTTCTTACTTCATAAACATTGGGATACGCTACTTCGCCTTTTACGATTACCTTATTGGTGAGACCGGGATTGATAGCATTTACTACAATGATATCACCATCGTTTAATGGTTCATCGTTTAATTTTCCAATGGCATTAAGGTTAATGGATTTGATAGTTTGCTTTTCTTTTGCATTACTTATTATCATGGCACCGGAAGCATACGCATCAGGCGTAAATCCACCGGCCAGTTTTAGAAGATCAGATAAGCCTTCGCCGCTTTTGAGCTGGTAATACATAGGCCTTTTGAACTGGCCACTTGCAAGCACTTTTTTATCGTAGAATGGGACTATCACAAAATCGTTGTTTTCAAGATAAAGGTGTTTGCCAAAATCTCCGGTGCTTAAATATTTATAAACATCGATGGAGTCGATGATGCGACCATTGCGTGAGATCAGGATCTTGCGCATGTTTCCATATTGGGTGACACCCCCGGCCATTGCCACAATATTCAATGCGTTGGTGAAAGCAGAAACTACTTCCGGGCCGGGATTGGCCACATTCCC
>JBIQMJ010000176.1:0-9495 GCA_044463445.1 Segetibacter koreensis | reverse complement strand
ATAGATTTTAAGGTGCCTCGAATATTGTCATTAAATGAAGAGATTTTTGAAAAAAATAAAATAGAAATTTCAATGCTGAGGCTGGATGAAATTCACCCGGTGATATCAGGAAATAAATTATTCAAGTTAATTTTTTTTCTGAAAGAGGCAAAAGCATCTCTTCCTAAAACGATAATCACTTTTGGTGGCATTTATTCCAACCATCTTGCTGCCACTGCATTTGCGTGCGAAGAAATGAAAATCAATTCCGTTGGAATCGTGCGTGGTGAAAAGCCAAAACATTTTTCTCACACTCTGCAATTTTGTATCCGGCACAAAATGCAAATTGAATTTATCAGCCGGGCATTGTATAAAAATATCGATGAGCCATTTTCAGAGAAGCTAAAAAATAAATACGGTAGCCATATTTTAATTCCAGAAGGAGGCTTTTCCCAAAAAGGAAAAGAAGGCGCTTCTTTGATCAGTAATTATTTTGCTGATACAAATTTTACTCACGTTTGTTTACCAGTGGGAACAGCCACAACCTTTGCGGGACTTGTTGATTCAAATAAAAATGAGGCTCAAATTATTGGTTTCGGAGTTTTAAAAAACTTCAATGATATTGAAAAAAGATTTGCAGAATTAAAAGTGGATCCAGCAAAGAAATATTCGTTTATAAATGACTACCATTTTGGAGGATATGCAAAAAAGACTACTGAATTGCTTTTATTTATGAATCATTTTTTTGCAAAACATGCTATACCTCTTGATTTTGTTTACACCGCGAAAATGATGTTTGGGATGTATGACCTGGTCAATAAAAATTATTTCACACCCGGTTCTAAAATTTTATGCATCCACACGGGTGGCTTACAGGGAAATAATTCGTTGCCGGAAGGCCAATTAATTTATTAATAAAATAATTCTGCTTTAATAGTAAACCAACAAATAGTAAAGATTTCTATTTTTATTTCAGATAAATAGAATCCATATTTTCTCCGCAGTGAAGCATGGCCGATTTGTAAACCGGATCTTTTTTGCCAAGATAGGGATTGTTGATTTCTGAATTGTTGCTAAGCCAGTTGGCAGGCTTGTTTTCTCCAAAGGCCATAGGACAATTTTGCCAATAAAGTTTTTCGCCTTCATATCCGATGGTTTTTAAAAAAGGATATAAATTTTCTGAGATCATACTAAAATCATGTCTCATTTCACTAATATCGCTTTCTTCCAAAATGGGTTTGGCATTCGCTTTTATATCGCTTAGGTTTTGTTGTACCGCCATGAAAACAGACGAATCTTTTTCCTGCAATTCTTCTAAATGAAGGCTATCAGCCGATGCAATAAAGCCGGCAGTTTTTGTTTTTATTCCAGAAGTGTCTGCCTCAACAAATGCGCTTTTCATAGCCATGTATGAATTAATAAGCGTCGCGATCTGATTATTAAATTCAGGTGAGTGTGTTTTTTCTGAAGTGGTTGATGATTGCGCTGAAGAAATACTTTTATCCTTTGGTCTAAAAAAGAAAAACCATGTTGCGGCTAATACCACAATCGCTATCGCCACTGCCAAAATCTTTTTCATGTCGTTGTTATTTTATTACAAATTCAGGAAAGCTTTTCCAGTCCTGCTTTAATTCTTTTAAAGCCTTCTTCAATATTTTCCATGCTGTTGGCAAAAGAAATTCTTATGTAGCCCGGCTGGCCAAAAGCATCACCGGAAACGGTAGAAATATGCGCATGGTTCAAAAGATACATACAAAGATCGCCAGAATTATTAATAGTTTTTCCTTCATAACTTTTTCCAAAATAATAACTCACATTCGGAAAAACATAGAAAGCGCCTTTGGGGTCTGTACATTCTACATTGGGTATTTCTTTTAATAATTCTATTACGCGTTTTTTACGTAGCGTAAACTCTTTCACCATTTCATAAGAGGCTGTCAGAGGCGCTTCCAGGGCAGTTATAGCGGCGCGTTGCGTGATGGAATTAGTGCCGCTGGTGAATTGTCCCTGAATTTTTTCGTTAGCTTTCGCCACTTCAACTGAAGAAGCAGTATATCCCAATCTCCATCCTGTCATGGCAAAACCTTTGCTCAGCCCGTTGATGATAATCACGCGCTCTTTAAGGCCAGGAAATTGAGCGATACTTTCATATTTGCCTTCGGTATGAGAATAATTGATGTATTCATAAATCTCATCGCTGATAATAAAAATGCCCGGATATTTTTCAAAAACTTTGGCAAGCCCTTCCAGTTCTTTTTTAGAATAAACTGAGCCGGTAGGATTGCACGGGGTTGAAAAAATAAACAATTTTGATTTCGGGGTAATTGCTTTTTCCAGTTGTTCCGGAGTTATTTTCCAATCGTTCCCGGGCGTTGCATTTACAAACACAATTTTTGCGCGGCATAAACGAGCGATCTCAGAATAAGAAACCCAATAAGGAGTGGGAATAATTATTTCATCCTCATCATTCAGGATACTCATCATCGTGTTGGCGATGCATTGTTTGGCGCCGGTACTCACTACAATTTGGTTCGGTTTATAATCAAGACCGTTATCGCGTTTTAATTTTTTACAGACAGCTTCCTTTAATTCTGCATAACCGGATACCGGGGTATAATGGCTATAATTTTCATCAATGGCTTTTTTTGCTGCTTCTTTAATATGATCCGGCGTATTAAAATCCGGTTCACCAAGACTGAGGTTAATTACATTGATTCCCTGCGCTTTTAATTCGCGCGCCAGTTGCGACATTTTGATGGTTTCCGATTCGCTGAACCTGGATAAAGTTGAAGAAAGTTGCATTACTTATTTTTTTTAAAATCGGCGCAAAAATACGGTATTGAAGAATTGGTTGGCAAAACAAATTGTGAAAGATGTTGGATGGCTGATATTTGATGTCTGATGTAGTTCAAAAATTTGAAGTTGTGAAACTTTATTCATTCAAACGATTTTCAATATCCATTCTTTGGTGCAAAACCCTGATAATTTCAATGCCACTTGGGTTGTTAGTGACCCGGTAAAAAATTAAGTGTGATTTTACTTTTGAGCAACGGTATCTCTTTCGGATATGATCAAAATTTTTTCCTGATCCGGGATTGTTTACTATATATTCAATTTCATCAAAAATGGTATTGAATCCAAAATTCATCCTGTACCAGTTAATCAGGCATAGTAAACCAACAAATATTTGCGAAAGCTGTTTTTAAATAATTCAATAATTAATAGTTCAATAATCAAACAGTTTTGATAATTTCCCCTTTAACCGATAATTTTGCATCTCATTTAAAAAAAAGATTCTATTAATTAATTATAATTATAGTTCATTAAAATAAAACGGGACTGATGAGAGAAATTGCATTCAGAGAAGCATTGCGCGAGGCATTGCAGGAAGAAATGAGAAGGGACGAAAAGGTGTTCCTGATGGGAGAGGAGGTAGCAGAATACAACGGCGCCTACAAAGTAAGCCAGGGCATGCTGGAAGAATTTGGCGAAAAAAGAGTAATTGATACGCCCATTTCTGAATTGGGATTTACAGGAGTGGCTGTAGGTGCGGCTCAAAACGGGCTTCGCCCTGTGGTAGAGTTCATGACATGGAATTTTGCCAATCTTGCCCTCGACCAGATTTTAAATACGGCGTCTAAAATGCTGGCGATGAGTGGTGGGCAGGTAGGTTGCCCCATCGTTTTCCGCGGACCAAACGGAAGCGCAGGCCAGTTAGGCGCCCAGCATTCTACGGCTTACGAATCCATGTACGCCAACATTCCGGGATTGAAAGTAATTTCTGTAAGCAATCCGTATGACGCAAAAGGATTATTGAAAAGCGCTATCCGCGATAATGATCCGGTCATTTTTATGGAAAGCGAAGTGATGTATGGAGATAAAGGCGAAGTTCCCGAAGAAGAATACCTGATTCCGATTGGAAAGGCCAAAGTTGCCCGCGAAGGAACTGACGTTACCATTGTATCTTTTAATAAGATAATGAAAGTAGCGCTGGGAGCGGCTGATGAATTGGCGAAAGAAAATATCAGCGCCGAAGTGATTGACCTGAGAACCATTCGCCCGTTAGACTGGCATACCATTCTTGATTCGGTAAAGAAAACCAATCGCCTTGTAGTGGTGGAAGAGCAATGGCCGTTTGCCTCCGTTTCTTCTGAGATCGCTTACCGTATTCAAAAGGAAGGTTTTGATTATTTGGATGCGCCTGTTCGCAGGATTACTTCTTTGGATGCGCCAATGCATTACGCGCCCAATTTAGTGGCCGCTTATTTACCGGACATACCAAGAACCGTAAACCTGGTAAAGGAAGTAATGTATTTGAAAAAATAACTGAAGAGCCGGATACTACTCCGGCCTCTTACTTTATTGTTTAACTATCCTATTATTTTTTTGGGATAAAATTATTTAATATGAAGATTGGAAGTTTTTCATATCCACTGCCGGCCAATGAGCCGGTTTTAAGTTATGCTCCGGGAACAAAAGAAAGGGAAGAATTAAAAAAAGCTTTGAAAACGCTGAAAAGTAAAAAGATCGATGTGCCCATGTACATTGGGGGCCAGGAAATTCGAACCGAGGATAAAATTGAAATACGTCCCCCTCATGAAAAAGATTTTTTATTGGGAACTTACAACCAGGGAACAGCAGCGGATGTAAAAAAAGCAATCAGTGTGGCGTTAAAAGCAAAAGAAAAATGGGCCGGTCTGAGTTGGGAAAACCGTGCGAATATTTTTCTGAAAGCTGCAGATCTCCTGGCTACAAAATACCGCGCTGAAATGTGCGCCGCCACCATGCTCGGACAAAGCAAAAATCCTTTCCAGGCAGAAATTGATGCAGCATGCGAACTGATTGACTTTTTCAGATTCAATGTTCATTTTTTAAGTGAAATATATAATCAACAACCGATCAGCAGTCCGGGTATGCACAACAGGTTGGAATATCGTCCGTTGGAAGGATTTGTTTTGGCAATTACTCCATTCAATTTTACTTCCATTGCCGGAAATCTTCCTACAGCTCCGGCCATGTGTGGAAATGTAGTTGTTTGGAAATGTGCTAACACGGAAATTTACAGTGCACAAATAGTGATGAAAGTATTGAAAGAAGCAGGCTTGCCAGATGGTGTTATCAACCTGGTTTTTGTGGATGGCCCCATTCTTGGTGATGTTTGTTTTAATCATCCCGATTTTGCAGGAGTTCATTTTACAGGAAGCACAGGGGTTTTCAATCAGATTTGGAAACACATTGGACAAAACAGCAATATCTATAAAACCTATCCAAGGATTGTTGGCGAAACAGGCGGTAAAGATTATGTGATTGCGCATAAAAGCGCTGATGTGGATGTTTTGGTAGCCGCTCTTTGCCGGGGCGCTTTTGAATACCAGGGACAAAAATGTTCAGCCGCATCACGGGCTTATATTCCTTCCAATATTGCAGCAGAAGTAAAGAAGAAACTGGTAGCTGAAATAAAAACTATGAAGATGGGAACTGTAGAGGATTTCAGTAATTTTATCAATGCAGTTATTGATGAAAAAAGTTTTGATAAACTGGAAGGTTATCTTAAACAGGTGAAAAAAGATAAAGAAGCAAAAATATGGGTAGGAGGGAAGTGCGATAAAAGTAAAGGCTATTTCATTGAACCAACAGTGATTGAAGTTACCGACCCGCGGTATGAGACAATGTGTACTGAATTATTTGGCCCTATACTTACGATTTACGTTTATGCTGAAAATAAATTTGAAGAAACATTAAAGTTAGTTGACACTACTTCACCTTATGGCCTGACAGGCTCTGTAATAGCGCAGGATAGAAACGCCGTAGAGCTGGCCACTCAAAAACTTATCAATAGCGCGGGCAATTTTTATATCAATGACAAGCCAACCGGGGCGGTGGTAGGACAGCAGCCTTTCGGCGGCGCCAGGGGAAGCGGAACCAATGACAAAGCCGGCAGCATTATTAATTTATATCGTTGGCTGAGCGCAAGAACAATCAAAGAAACTTTTGTTCCTTCTACCGATTACCGGTATGCTTTTTTGAAGGAAAAATAAAGAATTACAGAACGATTCAGTAAATGAACAAATATGTTGAATTCTTAATAGTAAATAACTAAAAAGTGGAAAAGACATTTTACGATACAAAGTTTCAAAGTCCCCTCCTTTGGAGGGGATTTAGGGGAGGCCTCGCATGAACACTATTCTAAATAAATATCAATTACAAATTACCATTGAACGGCTTGCCTGCCAGGTGATAGAAAATTATGCGGATTTGTCTTCAGTAGTTTTAATTGGTTTACAGCCAAGAGGCATTTTTTTGGCAGATAAAATTTATAATCAATTAAAAAAAATAAAGCCTGGCCAGGAGTTTTTATATGGCAAACTGGATATTACTTTTTATCGCGATGATATCCGAAAGCAATTGCATGAACCCAATCAAACAGATATTTCTTTTTCTTTGGAAGATAAAAATGTAATTCTCATCGACGATGTATTATTCACAGGAAGAACCATCCGCGCGGCTTTAGATGCCATCCTTTCTTATGGCCGTCCAAAGAAGGTAGAGCTTTGTGTGTTGGTTAACCGCCGCTATAGCCGCCAGCTTCCCATTCAACCTGACTATTGTGGCAAATCCATCGATTCGGTAATTTCCCAAAAAGTAAAAGTAGAATGGGATAAAGAAGAAGTGAATTTGTATTGATTTTTTCTTTGCAAATTTTTTTTACAGTAAACAAACTTTTATTTGTTTTTTATCTTTTTTGCCGCATTACTTTTTTTCATTTAGCTTTGACATTTAATGCAACTATCCACCAAACATCTCCTCGGCATTAAAGATTTACAGCTTCGCGATATTGAATTAATCTTATCTACTGCCACACAATTTAAAGAAGTATTACAAAGGCCAATAAAGAAGGTTCCTTCCCTGAGAGACACGACTATTGTGAATTTATTTTATGAAAATTCCACGAGAACGAGAATCTCTTTTGAACTTGCTGAAAAAAGATTAAGCGCTGATACGCTCAATTTTTCTGCTTCGGGTTCTTCTGTCTCCAAGGGCGAAACTTTACTGGACACTGTTAACAATATTCTTTCAATGAAAGTGGATATGGTGGTAATGCGCCATAGCGCTACCGGCGCTCCGCATTTCCTTGCCAAACATATTCCTGTAGCTATCGTAAATGCCGGTGATGGAATTAATGAACATCCTACGCAGGCTTTATTGGACGCCTTTTCCATTAAAGAAAAATTAGGCGGACTGGAAGGAAAAAAAATCGTGTTGATAGGTGATATTATGCATTCAAGAGTGGCTCTCAGCAATATTTATTTATTGAAAAAAGCGGGAGCCGATGTGATGGTAGCAGGCCCGCCTACATTAATTCCAAAATACATCAGCAAAGCATTTGATATCCGGGTAGAATATAACCTGGCAAAAGCGTTGCAATGGTGCGATGTGGCAAACGTATTGCGCATTCAACTGGAAAGGCAAAACCAGGTTTTATTTTCTTCCTTACGGGAATACAATCTTGCTTATGGTGTCAATAAAAAATTATTGGACAGTTTAAACAAGGAAATTGTAATTCTTCATCCTGGCCCCATCAACCGTGGCGTAGAAATAGATAGCGATGTTGCTGATTCCAATCAATCGATTATTTTGCAACAGGTAGAAAACGGCGTGGCGATCAGAATGGCGGTGTTGTATTTATTGAGCAATAAACAATCCTTCAATTAAGATTTCATTAAAAAAAATTATGAAACGAATCTGTTTATTTCCCGGAACCTTTGATCCTGTTACGCTTGGGCACACGGATATTATCGAAAGAGCACTTCCTCTTTTTGATAAATTATATATTGGTTTGGGAAGAAACAGTAATAAAATTCCCATGTTTTCTGAAGAGCAACGGCTTGAATGGCTTCGTGAAATTTATAAAGATGAACCGAAGATTGGAGTGTTGGCTTATGAAGGACTTACAGTAACCTGTTGCAAGGAAGTGGGCGCAGATTTTATTTTGCGAGGTATCCGGTACGTGAATGATTTCGAATATGAAAAGGCCATTGCAGACATGAACAGGAGCCTGAAAAATAATGTGGAAACTATTTTTCTGACTACGCTTCCTAAATATACCTCAATTGCCAGCACATTAATTCGCGATGTTTTGCGCAATGATGGTGATATTTCTGAATTCCTGCCTGAAGTCGTTAGAAGATCCATTTATAAACAGATAAAGTAAATGAAAAGCGGAGTGAAAATGAAAAAGATTACAATTGAATTGGCTATCAAACATTAAATTAATTAACTCATTACCGCGTTGAATGTCTATTTGGTTTCATAAAAATCTGACTACTCATGATCTGAGAGGAATCGGTAAAAACACAATGGCCGAGTTCTTAGAACTTACGTGGGAAGAAATCGGGGAAGATTATTTAAAATTATCGATGCCGGTAAATGCTAAAACGCGGCAGCCTTATGGTTTTTTACATGGAGGCGCTTCCTGCGTTCTTGCTGAAACCATTGGTAGCGTTGCCTCTGCGCTGGTAATAGATCGTTCAAAATTTTATTGCGTCGGGTTGGAAATCAATGCTAATCATTTGCGTAGCGTGACTGAGGGAAAAGTAACAGCAGTTGCCCAACCTTTGCATCTCGGCAGAACTACCCATGTCTGGGATATAAAGATTTATGATGACCAGGAAAAGCTTTTTTGTGTCAGCCGGTTAACTGTCGCCATTCTTCACGCCGAAAAATAGAAATATTATTAATTTATCGGTTCACTATAAAATACTGCTTTACTGTTATTTTACAATGACAAATTTCCATTCAATCTTCACACATTATATTTGTCCCCGGTTTAATTTTAAAAAGTTTTTTATTGATGATTAAAGAAGAAGTTCACCGTCCAAAAATTTTTTGTAAAGCAGTCATTTTTGATATGGATGGAACGCTGATTGAAAGTACCAATGCAGATTTTTTAGCATGGCAAAAAGTGTTTTCTGATTATAATAAAGTGCTCACTTTCCAGGACTATAGCCCCATGCTCGGTAAGAGAAGTTATGCTGTAGTAAAAGATCTTCTTAAAATCAAAGATGAAAAAGAACAAGCCAAAGCCCTTTCAAATAAATCAAAATATTTCAGTAGAGTCATTGATGAAAAAGGAATAGAGAGCATTCCCTATTCTGTTGATTTTTTAAAACAGATAAAAGCACTCGGCATTCCGCTTGCGCTGGCAACAAGTTCCCGTCGTGAAAAAACAAAAATGGTATTGGGAAGATTGGATTTGCTTTCTTATTTTAAAGTGATAATGACGGCAGAAGATGTTTTAAATGGAAAGCCTTTCCCGGATGTTTTTTTGAAAGCGGCTTCTATGCTAAAAGTGCCGCCGGAAAATTGTATTGTGTTTGAAGATGCGGTTAGCGGGGTGAAAGCGGCGAAAAGCGCCTCCATGAAGTGTGTGGCCCTTTCTTCAAATCATACTTCTCATTTGTTGAACGAAGCGGACATGGTGATAGAAAGTTATAAAGGATTGGACTTTATTGATCA
>JBIQMJ010000175.1:0-9506 GCA_044463445.1 Segetibacter koreensis | reverse complement strand
ATATAATTCCGTCTCTCACTTCGGGCATGTGGCCTGTTCCTTTCACGGTTTTAATTCCGTTTATAATAATTTCTTTTAAGGAAATAGTTTTTGTGGTGTCCTTTATATGCTGTGCCAGTAGAGTTAATGGAAATAATATCACAATTAATAATACGCTTTTTCTCATACTTTAAATAAATTTTTTGCAAAACTCATTTATAAAAAGCCTGATGGTTTATGTAATCGGGAAAAGATAATTACGAGAAAGGGAATTTAAGCTTTCTAATATTCAATAAATAAATGTATTTCTGTATATACTATTAAAGAAAACAAAAGCCACAGAACCGGTAACATGACCCAGCAATTATTTTTTTTTGAAACTACAAAAAAGAAAATGCTGAATAGAGTTGAAAGGCGTGGTATGATTCACTTCAATACATCTAATTCTCTTAAATGCTATTTCAAATCTTGCTGACATGGATGCTTCAGAATATTGTCTTATTTCTAACCCACTACATTTTGAAGGGCCATTCTCTGAAAAGGTACCAAGTATCAAGTAACCTCCTTTCTTAATAGCATTTTCTGCAATGGATACATATTGGTTTATCTTTTCTTCAGTTGTTATAAAATGAAACGCTGCCCTGTCGTGCCAAAAATCAAAGACAACATTTGGAACAAATTCGGTCACATCTGAAACAATCCAATGAACTTTTGATGCTTTATCACCTAATCTTTTCTTTGCCCTTTCTATTGCATTCTCTGAAATATCAAGCACCCAAATATTTCGATAACCTTTTTCAAGTAGCGCGTCAACGAAATGACTGTCACCTCCCCCAATGTCAATGATATGGGCAGTTACAGGCAGTTTAAATAATTCAATAAACTCCATTGAAGTCTTTGGATATTCTTGAAACCAACTAACTTCCTGTTCACTTTTTAAACGGTAAATATTTTCCCAATGTTCCTTTGTTGTTTCAACCATAAATAAGTATAGTTTTCCCGATTATTTAAAAAAGGCTTTTATCATTTAATAATTCATTTTGATTAGGTTATTCACTTTTTTCCGCGTACGCCAATACACATCCTCCATAAACCTATGTGCAAACTCGCCATTGCGTCCAATGCTCAAAAGATTTTCAATATTAGTTGATTGCTCAAAATCTCTGCGCTCTTTCTCGTATTCATTAAGAAACACAGGATAAGCAATAGGAGTTCGTAAAACATTACTTCCTATGAACTTTTGCTTAACGTTAGGAATTACAGATTCCAGATTCTCAAGACAGAGTTGCGTCAATTTTTCTTCATCCATTGTCCAAAACTCATCATCTTTCTGGCATCCAATATCAACAGTTATAATTGATTTGCCTTCAGGAGCCAACCAAGGCATTGAACGTGTTACTTCTGTAAGCCTAAAGAAAGGAAATTCTTTTTCCGGGAACCATAAAACAGTATCAGGTAAAAGTTTTCGGCCTTCAAAACGCATATTTACAAAAACCATTGGGCGAAAGCGAAAACGTTCTACACTTTGCAATGAATCTGTGCCTTTAACCAGCTTTGCAAGAATATTTGCTGGTGCAGTGCTAATAACAGCAGATACTTCATGGATTTCACCTTTTACACGAACCGCAAATACCTTTTCATTCTCCACCAGAATCTCTTCTACCGGAGATTGCAGTTGTATAAAATCTTCTAATCCCTCTGCAAGTTTTTTACATAATGTGGAAATACCGCCATTAGGATAAACATGCCATACAGACGGCTTTTCCGGCATTTCCCGGTTATAACCACAAGCAACGGCACGTCCTGTTACCGCACTTGATAATTTTAAATACAAGGTGTTGAGTATGCTTCCAGGCAAGCTTTCTCCTACTGAAGGCGAGAGGTTTTCCGCTGATGCACCCGACCATGCCTCAATAAGAGGTAAAGCAACTTCATTAGCTACTGCTGTGCCATAACGCATACTAAACCATTCTGCTGCAGAATTGGGTTTTTGCTTGTTATTGAATGTTTTGATTTTAGTTTTTAAGAAATTCCAAGACATTCTTGGGATTTGCATCAGGCCAAAAGGATAATTATAGCTTTTCCCCTGGAGCCAAACTGCTTCTCCGTAATGTTTTACCAGACGACATTCGGCAGCTACACCGATTGCATTTGCCAAACGATTGGTAACGAAATGTGCGCCGAAGTCATGGCTAAATCCATCTGCATCTTTGAAACTTGCAGCAAGACCGGCAATCTTACTGCCAGCTTCATAAAGAACAAATGGGATGTCTTTTTCTTTTAAATAATTTGCGGCAGTTAAGCCAGCTATGCCTCCACCTATTATTGCTATTGTTTTTTTTGAATTCATGATTTAATTTTTTTGTTATCAATGACTTTTGCATTTTTAATACTGCTTACCGTAATAAAGTGTTATAATGGTTTTCGTAAAGTGGCTTGCAGCAATGCCCCTTTACCGATTTTCTGCATCAGAAAATCGAGCACTGTAAAAACAAAGAGAGATAAGGATGATTTAAGCGTGAAGCGATTAATTAACCAATTTGGCTTCTTCCAATCAACCAGTGAATTGTGGATTGAATAAACCCAGTTAACTGGGCTCACAATAGTAGTTAAATCTTCCATTTCAAACCCTGTTTTTTCTGCTAATTTTGTAAGCGAATTCCGGTTAAATAAATTCCAATGACGAGGAAAATGATAGCCACCCCAGTGACCTTGTTTGAAAAGTTTAAAATCAATTGAATCGGTATTATCTGTAACAATTACAAGCCGCCCTCCTTTTCGCAATAGCTTGTGTATTGCATGCAAAACTGCAGATGGCTTTTCTACATGTTCAATTGTCTGAATCATAAAAATAAGGTCATAACTTTCATGACGCCAATCAGCTGCTTCAACACTTCCTAAATGCACATTCAAACCTGCGCCAGCCGCTGCCGTAACAGCACGACTATCTAGATCAATCCCTTCTAACGTCCAGCTTTTTTTCCCATATTTCCGCAACAGGCTCAGATGAAACCCATCACCACAACCAACATCCAGGATGCATGCATTATCCGGTAAATCGCGGCATCGCCGTAAAGAACGCCTGGCTTCAAGACGTGAACGTACTTTATAAACAAACCCAAACTTTTTCTGGGAAAAATCAAAAGCATGGTAGTTTGGCGGATAAATTTTTTCAAACTCTGAAACGGAAGGGCGGGGATTTAAATAAACCAAGTTACATGACTTACACTGAAGTGCAGAAAAGGTATCCTGACTTGTGTGATACTCATAGTCTTTTCCTCTGCCAACAAGTACTGCATTATTGCTATCACAGACGCAACATTTTGCAGAAACCAGATCAAGTGCAATCTTTGCTTCCAACGTATTGGTATTTTATAATTAAAAAGATAATGTCCTCCATAAATTATTCTAAGCACAGGACATAAGAATTCAAGCAAAACAAGAAGCACTAAATCAAATTTGGAAGGAACGAATGGACACACGTATGTCTTCAGTTGGCAACCGAAGGTTTCGAAAAGCGTAATTTACTGTTGAGGTAAAAGCACCGGATTGTAACGCCGTATTCAAAAATAAAAATGAACGCAATTCAAAAACGGGCAACTTAAATTTGTTAGACTGAGAAGTTGAAATAATTTTGTCTAAATGCTCAAATGAAACTACATGAGAATTGCAACAGCCATCCTCATCTGGGGGCTCTTTCTCATTATGGTGATAATGCTTTTTTCCGTCAGTATGAACATGAACATGAGAAGCATGTGCTTCTTCTTTATCATTAGAATGAACAAGGTGTTTTATTAAAGTGTGGTCCACACCAACAGCACATGCAAAACCAATTACTGTATTCGATGCAAATACAATACATAAAAAAACAGCTTTTATTTGTGAGGATGTTAGTTTAAGCATTGATTCTGCAATAATAGAAATATTAAATTTAAAAAACAATAAGAGTCGTAAAAAAATTTTTAAATATTGAAAAAAACATTCTTTAATTCTCATTAAATACTTTGATTGTGATTCCTAAGTTATATACCGGTCAAATGTTCCATACTTCTCCCTTATTCTGCCTTTTGGAAAACTTAATGCAATTAGAATCGCACCAGATATGATTGCATTCCATAAAGCCTGTGAAGGAATATTTTTTAATAAAAGTAGCGCCACTATTAGCCATAACGCAAATGCAATATTTATAAATCGTAAGGCCCGCCCTACTTCCGCCATGGCTATTACAGAAAAAGTAACTACTAAAGCGCCAAGGGTCGTAAAGTTGTTGGCGGGAGAACCAGTTATTCCAAAATTACCGGGATAAAACATCCACCATAAACCAATGGCGGTAGTTAAAATTAAATTCCATGGAAGATTCATCCCCCATAAAGAAGCCGGAATTGTTTTTTTTAATGAAGAAAGGTAACCTGGCGTACGGTCATCTTTTAATTCTCCTTCAATGGTATCTCCCATCCAGAAGGTGCGCCAGAAAGGCTTTCCTGCTTTTGTCCGTTTTACTAAAAACTGAATCATAGCAACTACTTCATCAAGGGTAAGCGGTATCATGATAAGCATTGCGATGGCTGTAAGCAAACAAACAGAACACCAAAATCCAACAGCTACTGGTTGTAAAATAATAAGTACAATGCTAGTAACTCCAAGCGGTATCACCAGAACGCCGAAAAAAGCAACCATCCATGGCATTGTTCGCCAGCGGTTTGACATGCCCATGTAGCCCATCAATACTTCAATGGTATAAGAAATGGTTCCAAGACCTGCATCGGAAATAGGAAATGATTTGGACACGGCTGATGTTAATACCTTTTCACTTCCAATTCCAAAAAAAGGATCCCACATTTGGTCGATATAACCCAATTGGTAAGCGGTAAGATAACGTGACCCAAAAAAACCGATCCATCCAAGAATAATTATCGGTGTTCGCTGTAACCATGTGGAAGGATTGTAAGTCCAACCCGGTGGAATCTCTGGCCCAGGTGGCATCTTCATCATCATTGCCATCATCCCTGGCATTTCAGGAATGAGCACAGACAAAGCGATAGCCAACATTCCAATTATACTATCTGTTATATAAGCTGATGCCTCCGGAGCCCAAAATATAATGGGTGCAAATAACAACCATACTCCCACGACAGATGCCGCCCAGGGAGCCCAAAAACGAAAAGGATTTGCTGATAAAAAACTAAACACGATAAGCAAGGAACCGCTAATAACATCGCTGTAAATCATCTGGCTACTTTTATAGCCAAAAGTAAAAGAAGCCATTATTAGGAATACGCCCAGCAAGGCATTGGATAAATGCGTCCACATTATTTTTTCATGATGAGATATGATCATTTGCTTATCATCTGTCTTGTCTTCTTTAGGCACAAGTTCCATTCCGCACTTAGGACATTTCCCTGGTTTATCACTGATAACTTCCAGATGCATGGGGCAGGTATAAGAAATAGGATTCTCGCCTTTTTGTTTGTTTACTGACATCTGCATATTGTGCTGTTCCATTTGCGCTTATTATTTTGATTAAAGAAAATCTCTTTTTTACTTCTTCAATTTATTTTCCTGATACCATTTTTTCGGATCAGCTTTTAGCGCGGCGATCATTTCAGGCAATGTATTTCTCAATGAATGTTCCGGTTGCCAATCCAGTAATTTTTTAGCCCTTGAAATATGAATTTCCATGTGGTCGTCTGCTATGTCAATCATCCAGGGTTTAATAAAGGAATTGCCAAATAAATCCTCAATCCATGCACCCGCTTTTGCAAACCATTTGGGGATTATAACAACCTTCCATTTTTTCCCATAAATTAATTCCGCAATGGTTTGCTGCGATTCCTTGTAGCTCATTGTCTCCGGCTCGCCAAGATTAATAATGATTTCCGAAGGAAGTGATTTCCGTTTTTCTATTGCTTTTAAAATGGCATTTACCAGATCATCAAGATGCAGGTAAGGATTTCCATGAGTTACATCACCCGGATAGAAATGACTGGTGATTTGCTTTTCATAAATACGTTGGATCTGATGGGCAATGGGTATTGAATGGCATTCATCGTTATAAATTCCGGCAATCCGCAGATCCGTTACAGGAATTTTTCCTCGCTGCGTCCACAAGATTTTTTCTGTTTCAACCTTTGATTTGGGATAATCCCATTTTGGTTCCAGTGGCGAATCCTCTGTAATTTTTATTCCGGGTTTGGTTGGTTTATAAACCAGCAGGCTGCTCGAAAAAATAAATTGCTCAACCGTAAATCTTTGAAGTGCTTTTAGAAGACGCTCCGTTCCTTGAACGGTAATTTTTTCATATAACGGGCTTGACTTTCCGGAGAAATCATAGTAGGCTGCCAGGTGAACTACAGAAGCAATACGGTCTCCATAGGCATATTGAATCCGTTCCATTGCTCTTTCAATACTTTTATCAGAAGTAATATCAATACAAACACATTCGGCAGTTACAGGCGGAAAAGGATAACCGGTTTTATCCAAACCAACCACCTGGTATTTTTTCGCCAATTCATGAATTAAAGAAGTACCAATTAAGCCACTGCTGCCGCTTACAATTATTACTTCTTTATGAGTATTTCGTTGTTGATCTTGTAATGTTGAATCCATGGACAATGATTTAATTTATTAGAATAAGACTTCTTTATTTTAGAATATACCTCGTTAGAAAAAAACTCAATGGAAACAGTATTAAAAACTGTAAAATCGGAATAACAGATATTTCCAATCCCGGAATAACAAGAGCCAACCTTGTATAACTCCATGTTTTAAAGATTTTCGCCAAAAGCTCAAAAGATATATTTGAAATAAGGGCGATGATTACCATCAATATCCATTGCTTTCTTTGCCATATTTTTAAAGGCCACTTCCATGAACCTGTTGCTAATGCGATATGACATAAACGACGAAGGTCATTGCCACATCACCCAAAGCCGCAATAAACATACCGGCAGCCATATAAATGGTAGAAGCATTAAAAAAACGCCCGCATTGCAGATTTTCCCACGCATATTGCAATGCAAAACTTACAATACCTAACGCAACAATAAATTTCTTTGCCTGATGTGAAGAAAATTTTTCCATGGCTTCAAAGTATATTTATTTTTTACTACGCCTTACAATCCACATAACTATGGCTATAAGTAATGCAATTCCCACAAGCATCCAAATCCACATCATCGCTCCCATACCACCGCAACAATTATTCATGATTAAAAATTTATTAAATAAGTTATACAAGAAGTCATTACATTAACCATTCGATACATCATCTTTTATTTGCAATGAGCCAATTGCTCAGTTCTATAATTTCCATGTTTTGAGAAGTGACTATATTCTTTGCTATAGTAATTAAGTCTGCATTATTTCCATGATGCAAATAAGCAGAAGCATTGTCTATTGCGGATTGGTGATGTACAGCCATCAAGGTGGCAAAATCATTATCAATGTCGCCGGTTATTAATTGTTGATCGGCCACTTTTCCCGTTTTAGTCATATTATCCATTTGTTCCATAGTAAAATCGGGATCGCTATTATCTACCGTTAATGTAGCCAGAATAGTATTAAACTCCTGAATTTCTGTTTGTTGTTCGGTGATAATCTTTTGTGCTGTTCGCTTTAAGCTATCATTTGTACCTGCCTGCAATTCAACATTAGCCATGTTGATCGCTCCCTGATGATGCATAATCATCATTTTGACAAAATCGATTTCCGGATCATTGGTAGGTGTCATTTCCATCATCCTGTTCATCATAGCGTGCATACTGTCCATCATTCTATCCTGATCATGAGGTTTTAATTGAATCCCATTATTGTCCTTTTTGCAAGCGGAGAAGCCTGCTAATATTATAGTGGCTGCTAATAAAATTTTGTTAAGCATTTGTGTAGATTTTTAGGTTATTAAATCTTAATGAAAAAAATGGATAAAAAAGAGATTTGTTTTTATTACTTTGAAAGATACTTTTGTTTTTTAGCTCTTGTTCTTTTCATAACTATAGTTTTAATGTTAAAGGAAATTATTATAAATAAGTTTTGTAACAAATGCATGTTTTAAATTCTCCAATTCATCTTTCAACCAAGGATTTTCAGAAGATAAAAGCGATTGTATTTCATCCTCCAATTCCTGGCTGTAAATTTTTTGATGTTCTTTGTAAGCCTCTTGCTTTAATTCATCAGAAGCTAACGGCTCATTCTGGTAACGGGTATTCAGTTCAGCAATATGATTCTTTAACTCTTTTTCTGCGAATTGTTTAAATGCTGCCAATTCCTTTGTTTCTTGTTCCATAATGTTTGATTTTTATATTATTATAATATTGCTTTAAATGTTCATGCTCTTTTTCAGGTTGTCACCTTTAGTGCCAATGCCTTGTTTATAACCAATTCAGAACCATGGTGACCCGCAATAGATACTGTTGTAGCACATGCAGGCAACAGCAGTAAGGAAATTCTTTCCATTCACTTTTTACGAATAAATAAACCGGCAATTTTAAATAGAGATGCTATACCACTAATCCAAAGTGTGGCGAAAGCAAACCTTTCATGTGTTTCGAACATTTGGTGTGCTTCTGCACTTATATCAGGTGATGGATCGGCATGAAATACGGTAGCCGCTAATAAACCCCCAATGAAGCCTGCAACTGTTATAGCTGTTACCGCATAGTTATATTCTCTATTTGTAAAAAACAGCACTCCAACTTGCATGATAGCTGCTATAATTAAAAGCACTAACGGAAAGTGAACAACCAGTGGATGATAATTAGGAAAATCCTTTACAGGAGGCGTAGTGCTTTCCTGTGCATACGCAATAACCGTTGTCATTAATAGGATTAAAATCAAAAATCTTTTTTTCATAAACGAAAGTTTGTCTTTTAATAAATAATTGAAATACCGGCGCCCCACTTATAATCACTATCATAATTGGCAGATATAGCAAAGTATCTTCCCAAAATATACCGGGCTCCTATTTCATACTCTTTATCTGTATTCCATAAAGCATCGAGTCTTATTCTTTTAGTTAGCGGAAAATCCTGCCGGCTTAATTGAAAGCGGAAATTTCCTTTATGGTCAACTCTGCCATCAGCCATTATAAAAAGCGGTAACATATAAGCCATGCCCACTGCGGCAAGGTTTGTTTGCTTCGCCGGAGTTAGTACTGCTCCATCTTTCCCTTTTTCTGCACCTGTGTAACGATTATCACTTTCTATAAAGGCTCGCCAAAACTTTCTTTTATCCAAAAACCGGTCAATGTATGTTTCAGATTCATAATCGCCTTTCCAACTCACCGCACCCCTTTCTCTGAGTTGCCAGTTTAAGCCTGATAAATTCAGGTTTAGGAAACCTCCCTGAGAATGTATTTGTGCATTGGCCCATAAAAAGGTTTGGCTGCCATGCTCTCTTTTAAATTTCTTATAACCTGCTGCATATTTTTGTTGAATATCTGACTTTGTACCTTCGTAGCTAATAACTGTAGCCATGCCTGACATTAAATGATACTCGGTATGACAATGCAAAAACCAATCTTTCTGTTCCGT
>JBIQMJ010000174.1:0-9563 GCA_044463445.1 Segetibacter koreensis | reverse complement strand
TATCGGATACGCCGCTCAGATAATCCGCCAGTGCCTTATCCGCATCGTCTATATTTTTTCCAATTTCACCGATATTATACACTTCCCAGAATTGGAGATGGGCAGATGCCTGTAGTAGGTTTCTCACCCGTTCCTCATCCTGAACGCCGGCCAGTTCCACATTGATAATTCCTTTGTTCGCATCCAGGTTGATAGATGGAGAGGCCACACCAAACTGGTCAATACGTTTTAAAAGAACCTTATAAGTTTGATTGATCGCGGTTTTGGCAGTCTCATTCAATTGGTTTAGAACTGATTGGTCGTTGTCAGTAATTTTGATGGTTTTCCCTGCGCCGGCAAAAATAGCAGAAAGATTCACGCCGGGGTTTTGTTGCTTGAAAGCGTTGCCAAACAAAGTAATATAATCCTCATCGCTGGTAATTTTTTGTTCGTTGGCAGTTTCCAGTGCCTTTAACAGGCGCGGGTCTTTTGGATTATTACTTAATGATTTCAGCAATCCGTCGAGGCTAACATTCAGCGTAACGGCCATACCACCCTGCAAATCGAGGCCAAGACTTAATTCATTTTCTTTCGATTTTTGATAAGTAGTTCCAAGCAGAGGATATATTTTCTCATCCCGGGTGCTGTCGAGGTAATGATGAAAAGTCTCCTGAACCAGTTCGGCTTTTTCATCTCCGGAAATCCCCGGATGGCTCCGGGTAACAAATTGTACGGCCTTTGCCTTCATTTTATTCTCATGGCTGTTCACCACCCAGGTAAAAGAAAGCTGGTACACAGATATGAGGATAAGCATTATGGCAAAAAACCACACTAAACCTTTCAGTTTCATAAATGATTTTATTTTTAGAAGGTCGCAAAGATAGTGGTTTGATAGCAAAAATTTAATGGATATTATACCCAATTTAACAGAGAATAACAAAAGAGCATGAATGCCTGATTCTAAAGGCTTTTCAAATCATTTTTATTTTGCAGAAAAACTCTTTTTAAAAAATTCTGTTTCGAATCATTGTTGTCCGAGAAAAATAAATAAAGGGGTTAGGCATAAAGCCGCCCTTTTTTTCATAGCTTTCGTGATTACCACATCCAAAAAGCCATGAACCAAAGTACAAATTATTTCGGACAGTACCTTTTTTCTCAGATAACTTTTTTGTGCAACAAAAAAAATCTTCAGCCTGTCATTGACAAAACCAAAGCCAAACGTTATTACAAGCAGCTTCATTTCTATGAGCACTTTATCAGTATGCTGTATTGTGTACTATCCGTATATCAAAAGCAAAGGAAACAGTCAGCTATTCAACCTGAACTTTTTAATTCTACATAACCCCCTGCTATTGAGCTTGGAAATCGAAATATAGGCAGGATAAGCCTTTGAACTTCTCAAACTATGCTTTTCATACTTTTGTCGGACAATAATGTTTTAAAATTAAAAATTTCAAATCTTTAAAAAACACTAAAAGGATACGGAGCCTAAAACCAAAAAGCGTGTAGAATTCTAAAAAAAACAGGCAGATGCTTTCTTCAGAATTACACTGTACTAACTTTTATTTCGCATCGCGATGCTCCTTTCCACCTATTTTTTATGCGATAACATCCTGGTTTTTATTGGAGAAATTCATTTAGTAACCGGCATTGGGGAGAGGTGTCTTTTTCTCATAATTCAATAGAACGCCCTGCAGACAGGCTTTTCTGTGGTTAAAATTAATATCATTCAATGGGGTGGCGTCGGCTTCCATACAGTATTTCCCGCACTTATTTTAGATTTTAAATCCACGAGGCATTGACGAAAACGGAAAAATGGATTATTTTTTCGTTCACAGGTTCCCATTTCTTACAACGTTTTCCATTGAGTTTACAAATAAAGAGAGCTGGATAGAAATCCAGCTCTGTTTTAATCCAATATCCATTGAAAAACCAAGTCAAAAATAATTGCTTTATTAAATGATTACGGTGACATACAATAATAATGATTGTTGTAAGTGATTTGCTTAATAAATATTTCTTTAAAATTTTTAATCTTCAACTCAAACTCTGTAATTTACTCATGTAAAAAAACAGTAATCCGGTTTTACTCTTTAAGCTGATTCAGGTAGAATAGCACTTCTTCATCACTAACCTGTTCAAAATTGTCATAGAAAGCGCCCACGCCATAAAATACAGCAGGAACAAAAAGAGTGATAACTTCATCAGCCTCTTCAGCAAGCTTTTGCACAGCGCTTTCAGAAGCAACCGGCACTGCAATCACAATCTTTGCAGGGTTACTTTTTCGGATCAGCTTTACGGTGGCCAGTAAAGTATTCCCGGTCGCAACACCATCATCAATTATTATGACTGTTTTCCCATACAGACTTCCAAAATCCAGTGTACTTTTAAAATTTACATACATCTCTTTTAGCCGCAGGCGAATTCTTTCTACTTCTTTTTTGATATAATCCTGTGATACATTTTCATGTGGAATTATGAAATAGTCGGTGAGGGAAGCTGCGCCTATCGCATATTCTTTATTACCGGGATGACCGATCTTTTTAGTGAGGATCAGTTCAAGCGGTAATCCTGTTTCCTTTGCAACTGCATAGGCCACAGGCACACCGCCTCGCGGAACAGCCAATAGAATAACAGGATCATTCTTATATTTTTTTAATCTTCCGGCCAGTTGTTTTCCGGCTTCTATCCTGTTTATAAATCCTGTTAATAACATAGTCAGGCATTTACGGTTTGCATATATTTTTCAAACCAGTCGCCGGCTAGTTTCGAAACACTGTCCATCTTACCCGGCTCTTCAAACAAATGAGAGGCTCCTTCCACAATCACCATCTTTTTAGTACACTCTAACTTTTTATAAGCCATTTCATTTAGTTCAATTACAGATTTGTCGAGGCTTCCAACGATTAAAAGTGTGGGTGCTTTTACGTCATGCAGATGACTGATTGCCAGATCCGGCCTTCCACCTCTTGATACCACAGCAGCAATATCATGATCTTTTGAGGCAGCATGAAGTGCAGAAGCCGCTCCTGTGCTTGCACCAAAATAACCAATGTGGCAACCTGCCGCAGCAGGGAAAGCCTTCAGCCATTTTGTGACGCTCATCAATCTTTCTGAAAGTAAATTTATATCAAACCGGTTCCCGTAAATGGCATCCTCTTCGAAAGTTAGCAAATCCAATAACAAGGTACCGAAATGTTGGTTTTGCAAATATGCGGCTACTTGTTGGTTGCGTTTACTAAATCTGCTGCTGCCGCTCCCATGTGAAAAAATAATGATAGCATTGGGATGTGCGGGAATGAATAAATTCCCTTTTATAATAACATTCCCTGCGGGAATACTGACTTCTTTATAAAATAAATTGTCCATGATAATATTACCTGGTTAAGATGATAGGAGCTCTGGCATTTACATTAATTTCATGTTCCGCTAATTGTGACAGCCGGTCATCAATTTGTTTTTCATTGATCTCTGCCTCACGAAAGGCTACTGCTGCTTCCTCCATTTCAAGTGTATTGGTGAATGCGGCAGAAGTGCCATAATTTGAAATTTTGAAATGATTGATATTTTGTACGCAAGCCAACAGGCCAGCATCCTTCACTTCGGCATCAGTACATTTGGCAAGCAGTGCATTTGTTTCATGAATAAAAGCGTCCATTACAGCATTATTCCCTGGAAAAAGGGGCACCTTTTCATTGCCTAAAAAATGGTCCAGCTTCTCAACATGCATTTGTATCAATTCAAGATATTTTTGCAATACCATTTTCATTTTAAGTGAACTTGTTTTGTCGATCCAACCCGGTATCACATTTTTTAATTGCATTTCAGCGTTGATCAGTGCCTGGATGTTGTGAATCAGTAAATCCCTGAGTCCATTGATATTTGAATGATTGTATTCCATACAATTTTGTTTTATTGATAACAAATATATTTTAGCATTACCTTCAAAAGAATGATGCCTGTCAATCGTTGCGTTGACTCTTCTCAATGTAAATGGATCCTAAATTATTTTTCTTTGGGTGAGAGAAAAAAGTATGGAGAAGATGGCAACCGCAAATGATGAAAAAATTTTAAAATGAAAATCAATAAAGAATGGCATTTGAAAAACCGGATGCCAAAGAATGCAACATTTGAACAAAGAGCCATGTGGCATATACTGCATCACAAGCATTGCCTGTGTCGTCCTATTCCTCAAAAAATTTTAAACGAAATTAAAAATCGGGGAGTTGAGATTGATGATTGAAAGAATTTACTTACACAATCTTCAATGCTTCAAAAGAATGATGTCTGTCAATCGTTGCGTTGACTCTTCTCAATGAAAATAAATCCCAAATTAATTTTCTTTGGGTAAAGAAATTTTTGAAATATGATGCCACGTTTTTTAACCAGGGAACCTATTTACAAAGAAAATGAATGGCTGCATGATATCCGCAAATCCGATCATATTCTAAAAAGCAATGATGATTTGCAGCCCTTATTTGACCGGATCGGTAATGCGCGGATTGTAATGCTGGGCGAGGCAAGTCATGGCACGCATGAATATTACACCTGGAGAGCACGTATTTCCAAAAGACTGATTGATGAAAAAGGATTCAATTTTATCGCGGTGGAAGGCGACTGGCCGGATTGTTACCGGTTGAATCGTTTTATCAAAGGCTACGATCCGGAAAGAAAAAATGTGGTGGAGGTGTTGGAAGCGTTCAATCGCTGGCCTACGTGGATGTGGGCCAATTGGGAAATTGTGGCTTTTGCCAATTGGCTGCAGCAATTGAACAAACAATTACCAGGCGGAAAAAAGGTTGGTTTTTATGGTTTGGATGTGTATAGTCTTTGGGAAAGTATGGAAAGCATTATGCAGTATCTGAAAAAGACGGATCCGTCTGCGCTGAAAGTAGCGGAAGAAGCCTACCAATGTTTTGAACCTTATGGTGGAGATGAAGGAACGGCTTATGCCAGAGCCTCACAGTTTGTGCCGGAGTTGTGTCAAAATGAAGTGGTGGCTTTATTGGTTGAAATACAGAAAAAATTGCCTACCTATAATTCAGATTTTGAAAACGTATTCAGTGCAAAACAAAATGCGTTTGTTACAGTGAATGCGGAAAAATATTATCGCGCTATGATTTCAGGAGGCGCGCATAGCTGGAATGTACGCGACCGACACATGGCCGACACATTGGATCGTTTGCTGGAATTTCATGGAGAAAAGTCCAAAGTAATTGTATGGGAACACAATACGCATATCGGCGATGCAAGAGCCACAGATATGGCCGATGAAGGAATGTTCAACATTGGCGAACTTGCGCGCATAGAACATGCGGATAAAGGAGTGGTGCTGGTCGGATTTGGCTCCTACCGGGGAAGTGTTCTTGCGGGAAAAAAATGGGGATCGCCTGTCCAGAAAATGATATTGCCTGAAGCTCAAAAAGGAAGTTGGGAATACCTGCTGCACAAGGCAGCAGAGGAAGATCAATTATTGATCATGGATGATTTTAAGAAAAATAATATTTTGATGGAAAACCACATTGGTCACCGTGCCGTTGGTGTAGTTTATAATCCCGGCCTGGAGCAATACGGCAATTATGTTCCAACTATTTTACCAAGGCGATATGATGCATTTGTTTTCCTGCACGACACGATGGCTTTGCATCCTTTAAATATCTGGCCTGACCCGCAGCAAATACCGGAGACTTACCCGTTTGGAGTGTGATGGCTAAATTTTTAAAGTAAAAAGCCTTTTCATCTTTTAGGGCTTTCGATTGCTGAATTTAATTGGATTAATTTATCCCAATCTATAGAACCGTCGCTTTTACAGAAATTATCAGCAAATTCTTTCGTGAACTTATTAATCATTAAAGCATATGATTGTAAGAATTCATCATTGCGCTCTTTTGCATTGTGGCCTAAGGGTTGAATAATCTTTGTATATAATTCACTATCACCAGAAATAAATTCCCAAAACCTTTGTCCACAATACTTATAATAATTGCCTTTATCTGGCTTCTTATCTCTTCCATAACAACATCCATTTACAGCGACAATATTTAATTGTGAATTACCTGTTCGAAGTGTTTTCTTCGCTGTACTAAAATCTGAAATCATCTTGCCAATTTGGCTACTGTTACCCCAATTAGGCCCTGATTTAATTGTTACAATGTAACGGATGTTTTCATTTTCAAACTCTAAATCAATACCTGTTATACCAGATTTACGCCCTTTATAAACTTTTCCATTTATAAAAATTGCCAATCCTTCAAGCCAATCACCAAAAATTGTTTCCTCCTGCGAAGAAATGAAAGCATCAGTCACGCTTTTAATTATATCCTGAGCAGTTAGTATATATTTAGCCTTGAAGAGATAAGGATTCTTTTTGCTCAAAACTTTTTTGAGTCTAAGCTCCTTTAGGCCAGCAATACGTTTTTCATGGAATGTACTAATATTATTTTCAACGTACTTTAGCACGTCTATGATGTTCAACTTTTCCATATTCTACGTTAGGTTCTAACAAATAAAGTTCAACAGGTTTTAATTGATCTTTTACAATATTAAAATATTCAGGTACAATTTCAATTCCAATTGAATTGCGCCTCATTCGATTCCCAACTATTAATGTTGTGCCAGAACCCATAAAAGGATCAAGAACAGTGTCATTTTCTTTTGTAAAAAGCTTCAGAAACCATGCAGGAAGTTCTTCAGGGAAAGCTGCACTATGGTTTTTGTTGCTGCATTCAGTAGCAAGATAGAGAACATTTGTTGGATAAGCTTTATCCCTTGTCAGCCAATTAGAAATATTTTTTCCAAATCCACTTCCAACTTTTGAATTGTCTCTGATTTTATCAGTGGTTGAAAGATTTTTAAGTCTAGATTTAGCCCAATCCCCCATAGGAACCATAACTTCCTCCTGATACATATGAAACTTGCGCTCTTTATTGAATTGAAGAAGTCTTTCCCATGCATCGCGAAAACGATTTGACCATTTACCTGGATAACAATTCTTTTTATGCCAAATAAATTCTTCAGTCCAGAGCCATCCCTGTTTACGCATTTCAAGAATCAGTTCCATTACATAAGTACTTCTTTCTCCTTCAACAACTTTTTCCTTAATATTTAGAATAAAGGTTCCTGTTGGTTTTAAAACTCTAAGCAGTTCTTTTGAAATAGGCAAGAACCATTCAACATATCTGTCATGACGAATACCACCATATGTATTTTTTCTTTGATCAGCATAAGGTGGAGATGTTATGATAAGATCGATTGAATTATCCTTTAGCTTCTTTAATTCCTGTCTGCAATCCCCTAGGTATAAATCTGTCCATACTTCCATCTTTCAAAAATAATAAAACTAAATAATCGTTGCTAAAGATTTTGTCAACAATCTGTGAATAGATAATTTCGATTTTTAGCCAAAATAAAAAATCTGATTATTTCTTCATTCACTATCCAGCCGCATTTCTCTCCCGGATCATTCTGCAAGAGGCTTACTTTAAATGTGAATATTCCTCTTTCAACCCTGTAGCAAATACACCAACCAGGAGGAAATCATTGAATCCGGGAGAAGTGAAACTCTTCTGTCCAGTTACCCTTTACAGAAGAGACACAAGAGATACGACACTTCGGAATATATGAAGAAAGAACTTAAAAAATACTTTTGCACTGATCAACTCACGTCTGCGAATTGCTTAATTTTTTCATTGGCCTTTTCCACCTGCTCTTTAAACTTTTCTTTTAGTTCTTGGATTGTTTCAGAGCCCTGTTCATTAATATCATCGAAAAACTTTTTGGTTCTTTTGGAAATATCTTTCCTGGTTTTTTCTCCTTTTTTGGGGGCAAACAATATTCCTAACACCGCTCCTGCAAGTAATCCGGCAGACGCAGCAATCATAATTTTTGAAAGATTTTTCATGGCGACTATTTTAATTGATAAACATTATTTTAGTATTCGAATTTTTAATCTACATCCATTCTTTCTCTCTCGGCTCCCACAGGCATAGAACTCATTTTGCCCAAAAGATTTTGTGCTTTCAAAGTTCTGTCGTCGGTCTTTGAAGTCTCTATCCAGATCTTTCCTGATTTCCTGGAAACCTGCATTGCAATTCCGAATTTTTCAAAGAATTCTTTTTCAAGTTCAGCCACAGTACGATGCCTGTTGATGTCTATAATTTCTGATTCAAATGTTTTTGTTGCCTCGTCGCTGATTAATTTTTCAGGAGAAATCCTGTCCTTAATTGGCGATACTTTCCCCTTTGAATAAGACCGGTCATAAAATTCCAATTTTAAATAAGGATAGACGTCAGAAAATTGTTTTTTCAAATCTTTGAATTTGGTGCCTGCAGAAATTAGAAGTTTCATGATTTTGTATTTTTAAATGAATGGTTTTTCAGGTTTGTTTTGAAGCAAATTTATCCGCCTAATTTTCAAAAAGAGGTGACCGCGGTCAAAGCAATCTATGAACTTCATCAACCATTACAGCCAATAGCCAAATTTTTTGATGAACCAATTTTTTACCAGTTGCGTTAGTGCGCAATAAGCCAGCAAAATCAGCAGCAGGAAAGGAAAATATTCCAATGGCAACGGCTGCATCCTGAAAGCCACTGCCAACGCCGGAATGAAAGGAATTGCAATACCGGTAATCATAATGAGTGAGGTGAGTGCGATCACCGGTGTGCTGGCCCTGCTTTGAATAAAAGGAATTTTCCGTGTTCGGATCATGTGAACGATTAACGTTTGCGAAAGCAGCCCTTCCACAAACCATCCTGTCTGAAATAAGGATTGATGCTCCGGCGAATTGGCTTTGAAAAAATAGAACATCAGCGCAAAGGTTACAAAATCAAAAATTGAACTCGTAGGACCGATAAAAAGCATAAAACGAGATATGCCTGATGTATCCCACTTCTTTGGCTTTTCGATGTATTCTTTATCCATATGGTCCCATGGAATCGAGGCTTGCGAAATATCATACAAAAGATTCTGCACTAGGATCTGGATGGGGAGCATCGGAAGAAAAGGCAGAAAAACACTCGCTCCCAACATACTGAACATATTACCAAAGTTACTGCTGGTGGCCATTTTGATGTACTTGATGGTATTTCCAAATGTTCTTCGTCCATAAATAACTCCGCGCCGTAATACCATCAGATCTTTTTCAAGCAGAATGATATCTGCACTTTCTTTTGCAATGTCAGTTCCATTATCTACCGAAATGCCGACATCAGCTTCGCGAAGGGCAGAAGTATCATTGATGCCATCGCCGAGGAATCCTACCGTATGCCCCTTTGCTTTTAGCAGTTTTACAATCCTGCTTTTTTGCAATGGGCTTAACTTGGCAAAAAGACTGATCTCATCTATCCGGCTGATTAATTCAGGATCTGAAATGTTTTCCAGTTCTTGTCCCAGGAGAATGTTGCTGACAGGAATCCCAACGTCTTTACAAATCTTTTTTGCCACCTCCAAATTATCTCCGGTTAATACCTTTATCTCAATTCCTAATTGATATAATTCATCAATAGAAGGTTTGGCTGAAGATTTCGCGGGATCTAAAAAGCCAATGAAACCCGCGAGCGTCATCTCTTTTTCATCCGCAACCGAAT
>JBIQMJ010000173.1:0-9582 GCA_044463445.1 Segetibacter koreensis | reverse complement strand
GCCACCCGGATAGATTGATCACAAACTATTCCGGCTAATGCAATAACCGTAATTCCTGTGGTGCCTCCCCCAATATCAATGATCATGTTTCCTACTGGTTCCTCCACATCAATTCCAATACCCAAAGCTGCGGCCATTGGCTCATGCAACAGATACACTTCCTTGGCGCCAGCCTGCTCTGCGCTGTCTCTTACTGCACGTTTTTCAACTTCAGTAATGCTGCTGGGGATGCAAATCATCATGCGCCAGCTTGGTGGAAATAAGGGCTTTTTTTCATAAATCTTTTTGATCATTTCCCTGATCATCAGTTCTGCTGCGTTAAAATCAGCAATAACGCCATCTTTCAATGGTCGAACCGTACGAATACTTTCATGGGTTTTTTCATGCATCATCAATGCCTTTTTTCCCACCGCTAAAATATTTTTTGGATTATTGCGATCTAATGCTACGATCGAAGGTTCGTTTACCACCACAACATCATTATGAATTATAAGAGTATTTGCAGTTCCTAAATCTATCGCTATTTCCTGAGTGAAAAAATTAAAAAGGCCCATGTTTTATTGAGGTATTGAATATTTATTAATGCCTGCAAAGTTGTGGAAATAATTTGGAATTACAACCTAATACTATTGAGGATTATAAATGTAACGCAATATAAATAGGTAAATTGTAGCAAAGTAAAATTATTATAATATATCATGTCATATTCAAAATGAATAAATACAGCAGATCAATAAATTCAACAGTTTTTTATTCTAAATGATTTATTGAAAAAATAGCAATTTTAGGGTAGGAAACATTTGATTGCCTTTTTACATTTGCCCGGTTGAATAAATAAAATACGTTTACATGGAAAAACAGCAAAAAATTAATTTTGACAGGATCGCGGCAGCGATTGATTTTATTAAAACACAATTTAAATCTCAGCCAGGCCTTGAAGAAATTGCAGCACATATCCATATGAGCCCCCATTATTTTCAAAGGATGTTTACAGAGTGGGCGGGAACCAGCCCGAAAAAATTTCTTCAATATATTAGTGTAGAATATGCCAAATCATTACTTTCTGAAAAGAAAAATACACTATTTGATGCATCAATGGAATCCGGCCTTTCAGGAAGTAGCCGGCTTCATGACCTTTTTATCACCATAGAAGGAATGACGCCGGGTGAATTTAAAAATGGAGGTGAAAACCTAAAAATCAATTATAGCTTTTGTGAAAGTCCCTTTGGTAAAATAATTGTCGCTTCCACTACGAAAGGGATTTGCCATCTTGCTTTTGCAGATGAAGAAACAGCAGCGCTCCATTCATTAAAATGCATTTTTCCTAAGGCGTCTTTTGAAAAAAAATTGGATGACTTTCAAAAAAATGCGGTGGCCATCTTTATGGCAGACTGGAAGGATTTGCCTCAAATAAAACTGCACCTGAAGGGAACAGAATTCCAGATTAAAGTATGGGAGGCATTATTGAAAATTCCGGCAGGCCAACTGACAACTTATGGTAAAATAGCAAAACAGATTAAAATACCAAACGGCCCGAGAGCGGTAGGGACAGCGGTGGGTGCCAACCCGGTTGCATGGTTAATTCCCTGTCACAGAGTCATTCAATCATCAGGTATTGTAGGTGGCTATCATTGGGGAACTACAAGAAAGGCCGCAATAATAGGTTGGGAGGCTGCAAAACTCAATGAAAAAAACTGGTAGATAACGGTTAGGCATACACGCAAATTTTCAATCTACGAACTCATAACCGATGTCGCCACGATAATACATTCCTTCAAAAAATATTTCTTCTAAAATTCTTTTGGAAAGTTCAATTGCATCTCCAAGGCCGGTGGCCATCGCAGAAACAGCCAATACCCGCCCACCATTGGTAACCGTCTTATCATTTACATTTTTAGTACCTGCATGAAAAACAAAAGCACCTTCCCCTTCATCGATATGTTTTCTTACTTCCGGATTTTCGAGATAAACAAATTCGATCGGAATTTCTTTTTCATAAGAACCGGGATAGCCGCCGCTTACCGCAACGACGGTCACTGCATTGTTTTTTTCTATCAAAATTTTCTGTGTATCCAATTTTTGCTGATCCATGGCAATTAATAATTCCACCAAATCATTTTGTAAACGAATTAAAACCACTTCAGTTTCCGGATCTCCCATCCTGCAATTGTATTCGATTACCATAGGTTCTTCGGCCACTTTTATTAAACCCAAAAATATAAATCCTTTATAATCGATTCCATCTTGCTGCAATCCTTTTATAGTAGGCTCGATAATGCGGTCAGTTACTTTTTTCATAAAATGTTCCGTTGCAAAAGGAACCGGGCTTATGGCTCCCATGCCGCCTGTATTAAGCCCTTTGTCACCCTCGCCTATTTTTTTATAATCTTTTGCTTCCGGAAGAATTACATAATTTTTTCCATCAGTCAGGACGAAAACGCTTAATTCAATACCATCCAGAAATTCTTCGACCACCACTTTTTTTCCGGCATTTCCAAATTTTGCCTGTTGGATCATCAGTTCAAATTCACTCAATGCTTCTACATAATTATTGCAAATGATAACGCCCTTGCCTGCCGCCAAACCATCTGCTTTCAGGACGACCGGCAGGGGATGATGCCGGATATATTCCAATCCTTCATCAAAATTCGAAATGTCAAATTCTTTGTATCCGGCAGTTGGAATAGAATACTTCTGCATAAATGCTTTTGCAAAAGCTTTGCTTCCTTCCAGTTGGGCGCCTGTTTGGGACGGCCCGGTGATGATGATATCCTTCAATTTTTTATCAGACTTAAAAAAATCATAAATGCCATTTACCAGGGGCTCTTCGGGGCCTACCACCACCATTTCAATTTTATTGGCGAGACAGACTTTTTTAACTTCTTCAAAATCATTAATATTGATTTCGATATTTTCTCCCAGCGCGGCAGTACCAGCGTTTCCGGGTGCGATAAACAATTGGGAGCACAATTTACTTTGACTGATTTTCCAGCAATAAGCATGTTCTCTGCCACCGGATCCAAGGATAAGAATTTTCAAAGCGGATGGTATTTAAAAAAAATTAAAAAAGAATTGGCAAGTTATGAAACTTACTGTTTTATTTTGTTTCAAAAAAAACTCTTTTGATCTTTTGCCTGAAAATCCGCAACGATTTAAAAATTTATTTTTAATTTACAAACTTCTGTTACCGGATATTTTCTTAACCATACTAATAACTGAAAGCCTGCTTAGGCAGGAACAACTGAATTTTTAATGCTAAATTTTTTTCAATAACAAGATCGGTATAATAATAAAAAATTGAATTATTTATCGGGTTACTGTTTCATTTTAAAATAAATATCAATGGCTCTGTTTAAAATAAATTAGTGGCCACAAAATAAAAAATTAAACTTTTTTTTAAATTCTGTGTATTTTACCATTTATTAATATTATTTTCAAAACCAAAACATTGTATGGAAGACACAACAATCCCGGTTGATATTGCCGAACACAAAAAAGGCAAACATCCCAAAGCGCTGTATGTACTTTTTATGACTGAAATGTGGGAACGTTTTGCTTATTATCTAATGGTGGGTATTTTACTTCTGTATTTAATTGACGACAAAACAGGAGGTAAGGGAATGACAGAAAGGATGGGCGCTGATGTAGTTGGTAGTTTTATCGCCCTTGTTTATTTAACGCCTTTTATCGGTGGATTAATTGCCGATAGATATTTGGGTTATATTAAATCTATTTTCCTGGGCGGTTCATTGATGGCGCTTGGATATTTTGGGCTGGCGCTTCCGGGAAATACGGCACTTTATGTTTCACTTTTGCTGATCATTGTGGGCAATGGTTTTTTCAAACCTAATATTTCTACTATCCTGGGAAATATTTACAATCGCGAAGATCTGAAACCACTGAAAGACAATGCCTACAACATTTTTTACATGGGAATCAATATTGGCGCCCTGGTTTGCAATTTTGTTGCTGCCTATCTCAGGAACCAATATGGATGGGGCTATGCTTTTGCGGCGGCTGGAGTAGGGCTTGTAATTGGATTGATCATCCTGGCAAGCTCTTTAAAAGGCGTAAGAATTGGCGAAGTGAAGAAAGAAAAAAAAGCAGAGGATATGCCGCTAAGCAAAATTTTTGGTTATGTTTTTTTGCCGGCAATCATTGCGGCAATTATAGGGTGGGTGATTCCAACATTGATCTTTGGGTCAACAATAATGGGTAGCAAATCCAATGATGCATTTATTTTTGCCTGCCTTCCAATCATTGCATTTTATATTTCTCTTTATGTAAAGGCCACCGGCCAGGATAAAAGGGGAATTGGCGCACTGTTATTTATTTTTGGCATTTCGATTATTTTTTGGACGATCTATAATCAAAATTCTACCGGTCTTACTTTATGGGCGCAGAAACATACAGACAGAACTGTATCTCCTACTGCACAAAAGATTGCTGGCTCTTTGGGCTTTCTGCAAACAGTGAGCGATACGCCAAGATTGGTAAATAAGGTCGATAAAAATTTTGTTGATATTAGAGACCATGCGGCCATAGCAGCGCCTTATGGGGAAAATAATGTGAAACTGGTTGACGGGAATATTGTGGATGCAAAAACTCATATTGTCCAGGTGATGGGACCTGATCCTTATTTTAATAATGTTCCAAAAAGTGAATGGCCTGCCAGCGGAAGCGAGCAACTCGCTAATACGGAATTATTCCAGTCGATCAATCCATTATTTATTATTCTGTTGACGTTGATTTTGGTTCCATTATTCAGCTATCTGCGAAAGCGGAATAAAGAACCTACTACCGCTACCAAATTTGGAATGGCCTTGTTTATTTCAGGATTATCTGCATTGGTAATGGTATTTGCGATCATGTCTGTTCCTTCTGTTTATTTACAAAAAACATCGCCTTATTGGCTTTGGGGAACTTATTTTGTTTTTACCATAAGCGAATTATTATTGAGTCCCATTGGATTATCACTTGTTTCTAAACTTGCACCGGCAAGGCTTACAGCCTTATTAATGGGGGGCTGGTTTTTATCAACTGCTATTGGTGGAAAACTTGCAGGAGTGATGACCAGTTTCTGGGATGATTTCACAGACAAAAAAGTCTTCTTTCTTATATTGGTGATTGCTGCTTTTATTGGAGGTATTTTAATTTTTAGCAGATTAAAATCTCTGAATTCTATTGTGAAAGACAAAACCGGATCTGCATAAAAGAGTATACCGCCAGGATTCCGGATTTGCACTATTTAGATGAGCAGGTTTAAAAAGAATATGCTAAACTAAAATGTACTTTTAAACCTGGTGGTACAAATTTTGTCGTACCATTCAACATATTATTAATTCTATCACTCTAAAAAAATATTTTTATGAAAAAGCTTCTTATACTTTTAGCCCTGGCATTTTTCATTTTTTCTTCCTGCAAAAAAGAAGTAACCAAAGTGGAGAAGGTAGACCAGGCATTTTCCGCAGTATATACCATTCAGCCGGGAGATTGGACCACTGATAATAATGGTTTGAGCTATACGGCACAATTAAATGTTCCTGAAGTCAATGATGCTCTTTATCAAAATGGGGCGGTTCTGGTATATCTTTCTTTTTCGGGAACTAATTATTATGAAGCTATTCCCGAAGTTTTTGATGGAATCGCTTATGGCGCAATACATTCTAATGGATATGTGGGAGTTGATATCAGCTCTGTCTCTGGCGAGCTCATTGATCCGCCTACCCAGTCAATTTCGGCTAAAGTAGTGCTGATTAATGCAAGCGCATTGGCAATGCACAAGGATGTGAATTTAAAAGATCTTGGAGAAGTTCAGAAAACATTTCACGTTCAATAAATTCCGGAATTTAAAAAGATGGTTTTATTTAAAAATAATAACAGCAAACCAACAAAGAAGGCTGAATTTAATTTTACGATACGGTCTTCAACCTGTTTGCATTCTATTCAAAAAGCCCTTTGCTCAATAACTGGAGGGTTTTTTCTTTATGTTCGTGGGATACAAGGATAGAAATATTATGCTGGCTTCCCCCAAAACTTACCATTCTTACAGGTATTTCAGTCAGGCTGTCAAACACTTTCGCCAGCAGGTTTTCAGTTTTGGAGATATGATAACCAACAATCGAAACGATGGTCTGGTCTTTATCAATTTCAATACTCCCAAACATTTCAAGTTCTTTTATTATTTCGTTTAAATAAACATTGTTATCAATCGTGAGTGAAACGGCCACTTCAGAAGTGGTGACCATATCTATTGATGTTTGATATTTTTCAAACACTTCAAAAATCTTTCTCAAAAATCCATAAGCCAAAAGCATGCGGCTGCTTTTAATTTTGATAGCAGTGATGAAATCCTTTGCAGCTATGGCTTTCACGCCTTCGGAATCAGAATCTCTTTCTATGAGAGTGCCGGCGGCTTCAGGTTCCATCGTGTTCAATAACCTGACAGGGAAATTAAAATACTGAGCCGGCCAGATGCTTGCCGGATGCAAAATTTTAGCCCCGAAATAAGCCAGTTCAGCAGCTTCATCAAAACACAAATGCTTAACGGGTTTTGTATTTTTAACCACGCGTGGATCGTTATTATGCATGCCGTCGATGTCTGTCCATATTTCACATACAGAAGCATCCACTGCGGCGGCAATTAATGAAGCGCTGTAATCGCTTCCGCCGCGTTTCAGGTTATCAATTTCGCCCTTGGCATTGCGGCAAATATATCCCTGGGTCAAAAAAAGCTGAGTGCCTTTATGAGTATCCAGCAATTTGGTTAGCTTTTCTCTTATCACTGCCACCTGCGGTTCATTATTATGATCAATGCTCATGAATTCAAGTGCAGGAAGCCAAACATGGGAAATTTCCTGTTCATTTAAATAGATGCTGAAAAGCTTGGTGCTTAGTAATTCGCCCTGGGCAAGAATGTCTTTATTCAATGCTTCGCTGTAAGAAATTTTTAAGATAATATTTAAAAACTCAAAATGCTCCGCCAGCGTATCTTTTGCCTTTTTAAAATACACTTCGTTTTTTAGAAGTTCAACTATAAAATTCTGGTAATGGTTTTCCAGCGCATCAATCCGTTTTCTGGCTTCTTCACGATCCCCTTTGGATAAAGCATCGCTTATTTCGGTAAGTGCGTTAGTAGTGCCGCTCAAAGCACTGAGTACAATTATTTTTGTTTCGTCGTCCTTAGTGATCAGCTTTCTGATCTCAGCCATCCTTTCAGGCTTGCCAACACTTGTGCCTCCAAACTTCATTATTTTCATAGCTGTAAACTTTTTTATAAAAATTGGCTGCAAAAGTAATTAATTCAATGATTTTTTTATCCAGAAGAAAAATGGGAATCTGAATTATTTGTTTGTTTACTATAAGTTTGTAATGAACTTGAAAAGGTTCCAATTACGATTATATACTGAAAAGAAAATTGAATGCCAAAACTAAAGAAAAGCAATCTTCAAAATTATCCGAGAATCGAGGAGGAAGAAAACGCATTTTATGGATTTTTTGACGAAACAAAAGTGACACCTCATCAAAAAACTATTTCTGATTCTGATCTTAAAAAGGTCATTAAAAAGGCTGTTCAGACAGCCAACGCAAAATCATCAAGAGCTATTTTAAATATTCATGATAACATATCAGAAGATGAAATCAATAAAATCTACATTAAAGAAGGCAAAGCTCTTTTTAGATACTTTTTGAGATATTGTGGTGATCCGGCTTCTACTGCTTTCGATTGTGTCAATCAACATTTCAGCAAAATAGCAAAAGAACAATTTAGAAACAGGACAATTCAAAAAGAAAGGATGAATTCAGGATGGAGGTATCAGTTTATTGCAAAAGATACGGCCATATTATCGAAACGATTTCATTCAGTTTCGGATTTAGGAACATCAGAAGCTGACTTTAATGCGATCATATTAGAAGTCACCACTGGAAGACATATAAATATCTACACTTCTGTGAAAAACCGTACTAATACAATGGGTGGTCAGGATTGGCCAAAAGCAATAAGAGCAATGGAGAACATGGCCCAAAATGATAAAAACAGAACGGGGCCTTATTTGTGCGTTTTTGGGATTGCTATGGAAAAGGGGCAAAGGAATATTAGGAATGAAGCAAAAACCGGAATGCCTTACTCATTCAATACTGAAGTATGGCTGAGCGATTTTTTTTGGCAATTCTTCTCTAATGTCAGTTATGAAAAAATTATAAAAGCAGTATTGGATATATTGATTGAAGAAAAAACATTAAGTAGCCTTAATATTGAAGTTCCTAAAGACTTGATCGCTTCATTTGGCAATGAATGTTCAAAGTATGGCGTAATTGATAAAAAAGGAATTTTTAACGACCCTTATAAATTGGTAGATTTGTTTTGTGGAAAAATTAAATTATGAAGTATAATGTAGATATTTTTTTTGGTGATAACAGAGAAGTTTTATCAAAATTTCCTGCTGGTTATTTTAATTTGATAATAACCTCGCCGCCTTATGCTGATGCAAGAAAAAACCATTATGATAGTATTCATCCAGATCAGTTTGTTGATTTCTTTTTGACTTTTCATGATGAATTCTGGCGCGTATTAGCAGACGATGGTTCTTTTGTTTTAAACATAAAGGATAAAGTTATAGATGGCCAAAGGCACAGATACGTATGGAAAACAATAATGGAATTAAGTGAACGTGGCTGGATATGTATTGACGATTACATCTGGAACAAACCCAATGCCATGCCAGGCTATTGGCCAAATCGTTTACGTGATGAATGGGAATATTGTTTTCATTTGACGAAGAATAAAAAATTTAAAATGTACCAGGGATCAGTAAAAAAACCAATAGGCAATTGGGCGGATAAAAGGCTTTCGAATTTAACTGGTAAAAGCCTTATACGGCACAATAGTGAAAACAATAGTGGATTTGGAAGAGATTTGAATAAATGGATTGACAAAGAATTCGTTTTACCGGGAAATGTTGTTTCTGTTCCACTTATTGGTAAGAATATGGGGCATCCAGCAGTTTTTCCGAACGGGCTTCCTGAATTTTTTATTAAATTGTTTACAACAGAAAATGATAATGTTTTGGATCCATTTGCAGGAAGCGGAAGTACAGGAATAGCTGCATTACAGAATGATAGAAACGCAGTTTTAATTGATAATAAGAAAGAGTATATAAATGTTATAAAAGATAGATTAGAGCGATTAGGATCACTCTATCACTCAATTAATTTTCATGAAGAAAAAATTGTTTCTTAAAAACAATCTATCAAGACTAAGTGATCTTTCATTATACATTATTTTTCGGCAAGAAAGTATAAATTTTAATCTCAGTCAGTTCTTCAAGTTAAATATTTCATTTATTGATAAATGATAACAGGATTTTTTCAGGTTTTTCAATTTTAGATTTTAGTTTTGCCCGTTGGCAAATCAACCAAAAAGTTAATAACGAATTAAGTAATGGGAAGAATATTTGAAGTACGCAAGGCCACCATGTTTGCGCGATGGGACAAAATGGCCAAACAATTTACCCGGATAGGAAAAGAAATTGATATTGCTGTTAAACAAGGCGGCCCTGATCCGGATAACAATGCGTCGCT
>JBIQMJ010000172.1:0-9623 GCA_044463445.1 Segetibacter koreensis | reverse complement strand
CATACACAGAAATAGTACCACCTAACAAAGTTTGCAGGCCTCCTGCTATGTTGCCAAAAAGGCTTCTCGATCTCACCGTAATACCACGCACAATTCCCAGATGTTTTATGATCCTATAACCTTCAAGCTGATTGCTTGAAGTGATCAGATTTTCATCAACCATAACATTTATTTTTTAATTATTTATTGAAATTAAGATTTAAAATCTTTTTCCAGGATGGAATGAAGTTTTAATTCTAAAGCATCAAATGAAAAAGGAAGCACATGCTCTGCAAAACGAATAATACCTTTTCTATCTACAAAAAAAGTAACAGGATATAGCCCGGTAATATGGTCACAATACAATTTTGCCTCAGGAATAATTCTGAAGTTGAAGTGGTGTTTTCTCAAAAAAATTTTTACAGCTATTTTAGTATCAAAAGTGATAGCAATAAAAACCACACCCGAATCTTCGTACTCATTTTGGAGCCTGTTTAAATCCGGCATTTCTTCAATGCAAGGGCCACATGAGGTGAACCATAAATTAACCACCAACGGTTTTCCCAATAAATTCCTTGAATTGACTAGATTCCCATCAATATCTTTTAACTGGAAAGCCGGCAGTTTTTGTCCAACCCAGGGCTTGTTGGTATTATCCACAGCTACCGGATCCATTCTCAGATTCACATAATAAATAAGGCTGTCATTTCTTTTTTCAATTTTTGTTTTCCTGGCTACCAGTTTATAGCGGTTATTATTTTTCGAATTTAAAAACGAATCCAATTGGGACCTTGTCCAGTAAGGACCTCTTGTGCTTTTATAATAGATATTTGGTGCATCGGCCAGACTATTCTGAGCATGCGCATTTTGAAAAAAAATAATTGAGAAAAAAAGAAAAATCAGGGAAAGGCTTTTTGTTTTCATTTGTTTGAACTGCCTCTAAAATAAGATAAACTTTCTTATCTCTGATTAAATCTGAAATTTTTATCAAAATTAAGAAAGGCAACATTCTGTAGTAAATCAATAAATAAATTAATTTCTTTTTCAGGAATAACGATCTTGCAAAATGGGAACAGGTTAGAAAATATTTTCTATTTCATACTTTCTTTTAATTGATGATAATCAAGCTGGTTAAAAATAGTCATCGTCTTTTGTTCCAGGTAATTGAATTCGGTTTTTTCAAAAATAGAAAGATTGGGAAGTTTATAATACACAAAGATTAACTGCGCACCCGAAGATCCTGCTGAACGATCATAATAGTTCGGATTAATTTTAAACAACCCCACACCTTCCATCCGGCCTAAAGCCACGAGCCTTTTTAATTGATCAAAATCATTTATTTTTTTATTATAATCAACCCTGGCAGGTGAGGCACTTTCCTTTGCCGGCATCCCATTTATCAAATTCCCATATTCTTTTATTTTCTCCTGCTCATTGCTGATCTCATCTTTTTGAGAATCGATTTGTTTTTGCATAATAGCCACTCCATCTGTCAAAGTCTTTAAAATCTCCGGGGTCAGATAGGAAGGAGGATTTTTTAATGTTTCCTGAGATTGCTTCAAATTCTTTTCGAGTTCTGCAATAGTTTTCTCATCTTCCTTAATTTGATATTTTGTGTGGACGATAAGAAATTGCACAAATTCTTTTCTTGTTAGAGGAACAAAAAGAGGTTGTTTATTTCGCTTTATAATGCGGTAGGGCCTATTTGGAGCAATAGCCGGGAATCCATAATTTTTAAAATTTAATTCGATATAATCAGCGGTTGAATCCGAAATGGGCGGTTGCTCAAAGAATAATGGAAATTTAGCATCCGAACAATCTTTCCAATAATTTCCAACCTGCCGGAAAAAATGATCTTCCGCATTGGTTTCCATTCCCAGTAAAGTTCCGTCCATTGAAACTTTTACATTGCCTGTTCCTTCTACCTTTTCCAAATAATAACAATCAAAAGAAAAACCACATGAAGGAAATAAAACAGTCTTTACAAAAGGTTCCCTTGAAATGGAAAACGAAGTTTGTATGTTAAAACCTTTTGGCGGATTTAAAAATGGATGGGTATAAAATATTTTTAATTGTTCAGCAAGGGATTTTTTTAATGAAGCAACTTTCGTTTTGTCAATGTTTTTAACCTCATCAATTCTTTTGAAAATATATGAGGTTTCATTGCCTTGTACTTTACCAACTGCATTTTCAGCATAGATTGTTTTATACTGAGAAAAAGCCTGGGTTGCAAATAGAAAAAATAAACTAATGATAATAATTTTTGTAAATGATGACATGCGAAATATTTATGATAGTAAAGAATTTTAATCCAACCAGAATTAAATTTTTATAAATTCAACTCTCCTGTTATTGGCCTTCCCTTCTGGAGTATCATTTTTATCAATTGGTTTTGTAGCCCCAAATCCTTTGGTAGAAAGCCTTGCGTCATCAATCCCCATTTTGACCAGTTTAGATTTTACGGCATCAGCACGCTCTTTTGATAATTTCATATTTAAATCTGCATTACCATCGCTATCTGTATGGCCATCGATTTCAAACTTCAGATCATTATGAGCTTTCATCAGTTTGGCAATTTCATTTAAAGCGCCCATCGATTCGGGCTTTATCGATGATTTATTTACGTCAAATAAAATCCCATGAGTAATGAATTTTCCATCGGTAACAATCTTTTGGTATTTATCATCGCCGCCAGCAGCGAGACGGAAGTTTTTAATTTTTATCCCATATCTGTCGGCTTTAATATAAACCTTATCAGCCCCTGTAGGCAATGTATTAGTCGCGCAGACACGGTATTGATCTATATAAGCCTTGCCAATATTTTTACGCACATAAATTGCAATATGATGCCAGGTATTGCCGGCCCCAAAAGATTTCTGAAGCCCGTCAGGGAAATATTGTGTACCCGTTTTACCAAACGAGCATTGGGAAACATTGTTGATTACAAAAGAATATACCCCGCCATTGTAATAGTTCTGGTCGCCCATCGCACTAAACCCTATTCTGAAATCGCTGGAATAACGAAAATAACTATCATCGTTTTCATACATCACATCAAATTCAAGTGTGAATTGTTCAGGCAGATAATGAGTAGTGCTCATCAATGGCTCTACTGCGGTGCTCGCATTAGGTTGCAGGTGCAGCACTTTTTCTCCGTCGTAAGATTGTATTTCGGCAGTGCCTTTTTTAATTGTAAAACGGGCAGGCAGTTCAGCATCAGCTTCTGTGCTCAAATCCGGTTGAAAAATAATTTTATCCCCGGGAACGAAATCATAATTCTTATAGGCTGTAATCGTGGGTTTTGAATTTGTAATTACAGCAGCATTCGCATCGCCAGGTAAATTTTGAGTATCAGTAACGTCCGGATCATTACTGCTTTTTTTCTGTGTTGCAGCATCAGCAGTTTTATCAATTGTCCTGTCGGTAGCGTTCCCTGCTTTGTTTAGCACCTTATTTTCAGCACGGCTCTTCACTTCATTCTTTAATTTTTTTAAAAATTGTGCATGAGTATTTTCAAAAGAGCCTAAAAGAAATAAAAAAAGAATTGCAGGTAAAAGGTTACACTTTTTTTTCATAATTTGTTTTTTAAAACGATGAAAACCTCATCAGGCGTTGGATTTTATTCTTTGCAAATGTCCTGTACAAAAGCATTTCCTGCAATCCCGCCAAAGCAGGATTTTTATTTCTACCTGAAAAAGGGGATTTTTTTTAAAAGATTGGAGAGATGGCTTTTTTTAGAGAATTTCGTTTGAGTTTCAATTATTGCCTAAAAAATCTTTCAAAAAATAATGATTCCACGATCTTGTAAATTCCTTTTCCTGCAGTTATTGATCGCTGGCTTTTCTATGAATTTATCAGGCCAGAATAAAATGGTAGACAGCCTGAACAATGAACTTAAAAATGGAAAATTATCAGACAGCGCCCGCATGGAAACCTTATTGCGATTGGGCTGGAACTATGCTTTGATAAACACTGATTCTGCCAGGTTATTTCTCGATAAAGCAATTTATTATTCAAAAATTTTAAAGGATATAAACAAAACCGGCGAGGCTTACAATTACATTGGCACTGATTTTTTACGCTCCAGCGATTATGACAGTGCCATGCATTATTATTCAATAGCAGATTCACTTTATAAATTATCCAACAACGAACTTTCCAAAATAAATTTCAGTGTCAACAAAATGGCGATGGCAACTGTGATGAGTGAACAGGGCAATCAATTGCAGGCGATCAAATATTATCTTGAGGGGATTGATTCTATAGGAAAATACAATTTTCACGATAAGTGGAACATCCTGGTGAGTGCCTATACCAACATCGGAAATGTGTATAATGAAATAGAGCAATTTGATAAAATGCTGGAATATGATTTAAAAGCGCTCACAATTTGCAATTCACAAAAAATAGCTGATTCAAAAACCGTTCAGGTTCAAATGCTGACTGCCCTGGCTTACGTAAAGTTGAAAGACTATAACAACGCCGAAAAATTGTTTCAAAAAATTGACCCGCTTTCTGAAAAAATTTATTCGCCTTATATATTCAGTATTCAATATGGAATTATTGGCAAATATTATAAAGACCAAAATAAACAAGACAGCGCAGTTAATTATTATAAAAAATCGCTTTTGTATTCACAGCAATCGAATAATAAATTCCAGGAGGCAAATATGTTGCAGGAGCTAGGAATTATTTTTTCCCAGAATAAAAAATACAGAGAGAGCATTGATTATTTAGAGCAATCGCTGAATTTAAGCAAAAAGATAGGTGACAAAAAACGCGAGGTAAATTCTTTGAAATACCTGTCAGAGCTTTATTCATCAATCAACCAAAATGCAAAAGCGGTTCGCACTTACGAAGCTTACATACGGTTGAAAGACAGCCTGGACAAATCAGCCAATTTAAAAAAGATCAATGAAATAGAAAATAAATACCAGGCAGCCAGTAAGCAGGCGCAGATCATTGCTTTGAAGAAAGATAACCTGCTTCAAAAATCGACGTTACAACAAAAACATACGCTGATTATTTCCCTGGTGGCAGGTTGTATTTTATTATTATTTGTTGCTTTACTGTTCTACAAAAATATTAAAAATAAAAACCGCCTTTTGCTGCAAAATGAAAAATTACACCTGCAACAATTAAGCGAATGGGAAAAAGAAAAAAAACTGGAGGCAGCTCATTCAGTGATGAAAGGACAGGAAGATGAAAGAAGCCGCCTTGCAAGAGACCTCCACGATGGCGTGGGCGGCTTGTTATCCGGTGTAAAATTATCTATGTCAAATATGAAAGGAAATGTATTTTTAACGGAAGAAAATGCGCGTTCGTTCAACACCGTGATTTCTCAACTGGATCAATCCATTGCAGAACTACGAAGAGTTTCGCACAATATGATGCCTGAGGCGCTGATCAAATTCGGCTTGAATGAAGCCCTCGAAAATTATTGCGAAAACCTGAATGTGTCGGGAAAAATAAAAGTGAAATTGCAGACTTATGGAATGGGAAAAAGGATGGAGCAAAACGTCGAAATTGTGATCTACAGGATCATCCAGGAATTACTGAATAATGTAATAAAGCATGCCGGTGCAAAAAACGTTTTAATTCAATTGACCCGGGAAAGTGACCGGTTCAATCTTACGGTGGAAGATGATGGAAAAGGTTTTGATATGAAGTCAATCGAAAATACTACAGGCGCCGGCTTTGCCAATATTAAAGCCCGTGCGGAATATCTTAATGGATCTGTAGATATTGTTTCTGCTCCGGGAGAAGGAACCTCTGTAAATATAGAAGGGGATTGCGCTTAAAACTGAATATCGAATCACTAATTGAAATCTGACATAAACAAATGACTACCAAAATTTTTATAATTGATGATCATCCAATGGTAGTAGAAGGATTAAATTCCCTGTTAAATCAAATTGAGGATTTACAAGTAACAGGTTCTGCATCCAATGCATTTGAAGCGATCCCGTTTATAAAAAGCCATACTATTGATATCATATTGTTAGACATTAACCTTCCCGATATTAGTGGAATAGATCTTTGCAAGAAAATCCACCAGGAATTTCCCCTGATAAAAATTATTGGCATCAGCACTTTCAGCGAAAGAAGTTATATCTCCCGCATGATTGAAAACGGAGCATCGGGATATCTCATAAAAAGCGCTTCTAAAGAAGAAATTGCAGAAGCAATCGCCACGGTACTTAAAGATAAAATGTATTTAAGCGTGTCTATAGCACATATTGGAAAGCCTTTGTCAATAGTGTCTTCAGACCATTTACCCTCTCTCACCAAAAGAGAAAAAGAAATTTTACAACTCATTTCAGAAGGATTGACCAACAATCAGATTGCAGAAAAATTATTTATAAGCCCCCTCACCGTAGATTCTCATCGTAAGAATTTACTGGCTAAACTGAATGCCAATAACACTGCTTCACTGGTAAGGGTTGCCCTTGAAAACGGGTTCATTTAAAAAGACAATCAGGGCTTTTTCATTAACCTGTCAGTATTCCCTTTTTCTGTGCCTGCCTTGTAATAGGTTCTGAAAAATTCATCCGCCGATAAAGTTCCACTTCCTTTGATGGCAAAGAGAATCAATAAAAGAAATACTACAATAGATAAAATAAGTTCTGAGGTGCTTTGTTCAATATTTTTACTGTTTACGAAAACTACAGCAATAAAAAGAATAGGGATTTGTACGATTGAAGAAGTTCTTGTGAACAGGCCGGTCAAAATAAATAATCCACACAACAAAGTCAAATAGGCAATGATAAAAGTGAGGGTTTCGGCATTTGCAGAAAAAGCACCGATCCCTGTATTTTCTATCAAAGATTTTAAAAGCTCAGTATCCCTGATGAAAACAATTCCTTTCCAAAAAAGAATAAGTCCTAAGATTATTCTTATCACAGTAAGCCATGCCGGCTGTTTTAAGCTGGTTCTTTCTGTTACCGGTGATTCTATCATTGTAATAAAATTTTGAAGGTGAAAAAATGTTACATAAAAATATTCCCGGAAAAAATAAATTAATTAATTATATAATTGATACAAACTTCGTGCAGAAAATAAAAATCTGTGATATTTATCGCTTTACTGCTGACCTTGTTACAAAAAACGGTTGTACAAACCAACTTTTGTTATAGGAGAAAATTTTATTTTTATTTGTTCAGGAATACACCGGGAAGGCCTTTAGATGATCTTTACTTTCGGCAAGTAATTCTTTCATTGTTTTTTTCAAACCAGGATGAAGCATGTCAGGAGCAATTTCATTCAGAGGCATTAAAACAAATCTTCTGTTAGGAATTTCCGGGTGAGGAATTAAAAGATTTTCTTCGTTTACTATATCATCATTAAAAAATAAAATATCAATATCAATAATCCGGGCGGCATTTTTCACTGTTCTTTTTCTTCCCATCTCTGCCTCAATTTTTAAAATTTCATTAAGCGCTTTCCTTGCAGGGAATTGACTTTCAATTACCAAAATCTGGTTGTAAAAAGAAGGTTGATAAGTGATTCCCCAGGCTTCCGTTTCATAAATTTTTGACTGGATTATAATTTTGCCTACACGCTTTTCAATCAAGGCTGCCGCAGTTTCCAGATTTTTTTTCCTGTCGCCGACATTTCCACCTGTTATTAAAAATATTTTGTTCATTGTCTTTTACCTGTGTTCAATTGTGAATTCCAATAAGCATGATTAATTTATTTTTTGCGAATCTTAATAGGCAGTTTTTAAAGATCTCTCAATTCTTTAAGGATGAATAAATTCAGGTTTTCAATCCTTTTCAATTTTTAAGATGGATTGCAAATCATTCCTGTCTCACAATCATACTACATTTGCCCTTAATGAAAAAAACTTTTTTCAGAATTTTTATTTTTTCCAAATTAGTTTTGCGCGGTTAATTTAAATTTTTACAATGAAGAAATACAGTCAGGTCAGGGCGATGTTTGCCATTACCAAAGCAAGCCTGCATGCGATATTCAGAAGCCCTTCTGCTGTTGTTTTTGGTTTCGCCTTTCCATTTGTCTTTATCCTCGTTTTTGGTTTTATGGGAAATAATGGTGCATTCAGGAGTTATAAAATTGCAGTTGACAATTCCGCTGATACCACTAACGAATTATACAGAGCTTTGGAAAGTTCCCGCGGGGTTATTATAAAAAAATATAAAGATCATCCATCACTGGAAAAGGACTTGGAAAGCGGTAAAATAGCGGGAGTAATTAATATCCAAAAAAAACCGGATAAAAATCCTCCCTATATTTTCACTTTAAAAAGTACTACTTCAAGCAACGATCAATGGCCGCAATTTAAAACACTTGTCGAGAGCATCATTAATAAACTGAGCAATGAAAAATATCCCGCCAGACCGGCTGTGGCGGAATTTGACTTTAGCTTTTCAAGAGATATTGCTGTAATCAGAAAATATAAAACAATTGATTTTATATTGCCTGGCCAATTGGGTTTTTCATTGCTGGCTTCCGGGGTTTTCGGCGTGGCTTTTATGTTTTTTAGTTTAAGAAACGCATTGGTGTTAAAAAGATTTTTTGCGACACCCATCAGCAGAACTTATATTATTTTGGGTGAAATGCTAAGCCGCGTTTTATTCCAGATGCTGACTGCAATAGTAATAATTATTGCAGGACGGTATCTGTTTGATTTTACTTTAATAAAAGGTTTTGAAACATTTATTGAATTGCTGATCCTGAGTTTTATCGGACTTGTTGTTTTCATGGGAATGGGATTCATCGTCAGCGGGCTGGCAAAAAACGACAGCACCATCCCCCCATTTGCCAACATTATTACCTTGCCTCAATTCCTGATTGGGGGAACTTTTTTTCCAATTGATGTTTTTCCCAAATGGTTGCGTTGGTGTGCACAGGCAATGCCTTTAACGCATCTTAACAATGCCTTGCGGGACGTGGCTTTTGAAGGAAATAATTTATGGGACGAAAGATGGGAAATCAGCATTCTTCTTTTGTGGGGAATTGTGGTTTACATCATTGCGATAAAAGTTTTTAAATGGGAATAAAATGGCATTGGTAAAATTTATAATTTTCATACTGGGTGTTTTTATCATTATTTTTCTGCTTGCCTTACTTTTGCCCTCCCGGGTAACTGTTGCCAAATCAGTAGATATCAATGCTTCGCGGGAAGCTATTAAAAACCAAATTGTAAATTTTGAAGAGTGGAAAAACTGGTATCCTGCATTTAAAGATGAAAAAATTTCTATTACAAAAAATCCAGGTTCACCTGAAATTATTTCCTCAGTGACCTTAAAAGATAAAAAAGGAAAAACAATTCTTTTGAATCTAACTGATACTGCAAACAACAGGATAGACATTGAAGTGCAATCCGGTTCCTCCACCAAAGTGCGATATGAATTTCTTTTGATTCCTAAATTACACCATCAGACTCAACTCACCTGGAACATCAATATCAACCTGGGCTGGTATCCGTGGAAAAGAATTGAAGGAATACTGGTTGATAAATTTTCAGGTTCGCAATATGAGGCAGCTCTGGCCGATCTTAGCAAAGCTTCTGAAAATTAGAAACTATTTTCTTCTACCTGTTTGTTGATAAATTCAACAATCACCGAATATATTTTTTTTAATTCTTTTGAAGTGATACAGTACGGTGGCATCACATAGATCGT
>JBIQMJ010000171.1:0-9632 GCA_044463445.1 Segetibacter koreensis | reverse complement strand
AAAATTCATTCGTGAAACTATATAAGAAATTTTTATATCTGGAATAACCACTATAAATCGAATTATTTTGATTTGGTTACTTTTACAGCGAACGGGTTATGCGAATAAATAAAATGAACGGATATTATATACAATTATTTAGCCCTCATGGGTTAATCAGGTTTAAAGATCCTGAAATAGGAAGAGATAAAGATACCGGGGGGCAGGTTAAATACATTCTTGAATTGATCGAGAATCTTTCACAGCATCCAAAGATTCGTAAAGTAGATCTCTTTACCAGGAAAATTATTGACAAAAGGGTTTCTTCGTCGTATGAAAAAGAAATAGAAACCATCAATGAAAAAGCCCGCATTGTTCGCGTGGCATGTGGCGGAAATTCCTATCGCTCCAAAGAATCTTTATGGGATTATTTAGATGAATTTGTTGACAAAACGATTCGGTTTATTGAAAAAGAAGATGATTTCCCTGATGTAGCGCATGGCCATTATGCTGATGGAAATTACCTTGCCAGCCAGATCAGCGAAGTATTCGGAATTCCCTTTATCGCTACCGGTCATTCATTGGGCCGCAATAAAAAAAATATTTTATTGCAGGAGGGGATGAATCCTGAAAAGATCAATGAAAAATTCAATATGGATCGCCGCATTGCTGCGGAAGAGTATGCCATCAAAAATGCCGATATAATTATTGTTAGTACGCAACACGAAATTAAAACACAATACAGCTTATACAATGTTGAAAGATCGGGCAAATTTGAAGTAATCCCGCCGGGAGTAAATAACGATTTGTTTTATCCCTTTTACCGTTTTGATATGCCAGGATTTCAAATGAGTATCGAACAGGAGCAGGCTTTGTACCGTGTCAATTCTGATATTGAGCGATTTCTTTTTAATCCTCAAAAACCTTTGATTCTTTCTATTGGCCGGGCTGATAAGCGAAAAAATTTTGAAAGGATCATTCAATCGTATGGCCAGGATCCTGAATTACAGGCTATGGCAAATCTTGCCATATTTGCGGGAGTAAGAAAAGATATTACCCAAATGGCAGCCGATGAGCAGGATATCCTTACCAATCTTTTATTGCTGCTGGATAAATTTGATTTGTACGGCAAAATGGCCATCCCCAAAAAAAATGATCCCAGGCTGGAAGTGCCGGAAATATACAGAGTAGCTGCCAGGAAAAAGGGAGTCTTTGTGAATGCTACTCCTGGTGAAAATTTCGGCCTGACTGTAGTGGAAGCAGCGGCCTGCGGCTTGCCGGTAGTAGCGTCTCCTACCGGGGGCCCTAAAGAAATTCTGGAACAATGTGATAACGGAATACTGGTGGATGTAGAAAACCCTGCTGAGATTGCCGGGGCGCTAAAGAAAATAATTTCTGATCAAAAATTATGGGAAAAATATTCTGCAAATGGAATTATTGCTACCAATCAATTCTATTCCTGGACAGCCCATGCCCAGAGGTACATTGAAGCTATTGATGAATTGTTTAAAATGAAGGAAGCTCCTAAATCCAGCCATTCTCACAAAACTTCCTTCGGAAAAAAACTGGTAAAAGCAGATATTTTTATTATTTCTGATATTGATGGTACGCTCGTGCATGGAGATAAAACTGATGGTTTGGTGGAATTGAGAAACTGGATCAATGAACGTAAAAATCAAATAGTTTTTGGGTTAGCTAGCGGCCGCAATAAAAATATTACACAGCAAGCAATTGAAAAGTATGGTCTTCCCTGCCCGGATATTCTTATTTGCTCTGCAGGCTCTGAAATTTATTATACTGATAAGTTTATCCAGGATAATGGATATGAAAGCCATATAGATTATCAATGGAAAAGGAATGAATTACAAAATGTTCTTACAAAATTTCCCGGGCTTTCGCTCCAGGAACCAGCTGCGCAATGGCGATTTAAGTTGAGCTACTACGTTAATGAAAATTTCAATGAAGACGATCTTGCCAATTTGCATAAATTTTTGGATGACAGAAAGCTAAGAGCAAAGATATTATTGACTGAAAACCGTTTCCTGGATATTCTGCCCTTTCGCGCCAGCAAAGGAAACGCCATGCGTTATCTTAGCTACAAATGGAAATTATCTCTTCAACATTTTATCACGGCCGGCAACAGCGGCAATGACATCGATATGCTGAAAGGAAAAGCTAAAGGAATTGTAGTTTCCAATTACAGCCCTGAACTGGAGCCATTGAAAAAGAATAAACTTATTTATTTTAGTAAGAAGCCACTTTCGGAAGGAGTTTTAGATGGCATTAAATATCATCTTTCCTCCATGGAGATTAGTAAAGATTTGCAGTAAACCAATCTATAGTATTAATTTTTATTTTATAAATTCTTTCCGGGTAAAAGATCAGATAAATAAATTACTGTCTGGATATCATATTTAATATTGACAAAGTTTCCGTTATCATTTTTGCATTGTATTCCATCGTTAACTCTTTATGATTGATAGCATCTATGATAGTACCAACAAAGCACAGTCCCGCAGTAAAAAAGTAAAGAACGCCCATGCCGATACTACCTACCACAAAACGGTGAATTCCAGCCACGCCCACTAATCCCAGCAAACACAAAATCAAAATTAATTGGGGATCTTTTCGCTTTGATCGATAGATAGTGCAAAATTGTTCCAACTCGTCATTACTAAAACCCTTTGTCCGGGAATTAATGGTTATCAGTTCTTCCGGAGTAACGTTGTATAAATATTTTAATATTGTTGGATTAACTGTGTTGAACCCGTTGTCCATAATTGTATTTTTTTAATTGTGAAAAAATATGGAGAGAAAACAATTTATAAATTCTTGCAACCATCACCAGGACTGCAAACAGGCCTAAAGGATGTGTATTGAAAGATTCCTCAAAATTTCCATGAAATAAAAAGCTGATTGAATGGCCTAATCCGCATCCCGGGCAGAATTTTATTCCTATAAATTTAAAAAAACAAAATGAATAATGAACATTCGTTGACGGATCCATTGTTGCCATCAATGTTAATCCAAAAATCCATGCAACCAGTTCAAAATATTTTCTGAAAAATTTCATCCGGCCTATTTAGTTAAAGATATTAAATGAATTGAATTAAATAGGCGGTTTGTGCTTAATTTATTTGAATAAAATCAGGCTTTTTCAGGAATTGGGTATTATACTTAAAAATGACGTTGGTAGAAATAGAAAACCGGAAACTTTCATTGTGAAAATTCCTGGTGGGAAAATAATAGGCCTTTAATTCGATCGTGCCGAAAACAAGGCTTTCGTTTCGCGTACGAATTCCTCCACCAACAGAACTGAGGACTTTTGTTTGATAATTATAAGGAGTAAACACGCCAACGTTTCCGAATACGAAAGGTGCAAACCGGAAAGCGACAACCGACCAGGGGCTGAAGAATTCAGATTCAATCTTTGCAGTAGATCTTAATGAACCACCAACACGTTCATTATCGATTATTTGGTTTCCATATTCTGGTAAGCCAAACGGGCTATTGGCAAAAAGAGGCTGATTAAAGATTGTATTGACTTGTTGGGCCAGATCAAAATTCAGAAAGAATCGTTGTTTCCATTTTGTACCGATGGGCTTTAAGTGATCAAAATAAAAAATACTTCCCAAAAAATTAAGATCTTCCACAGAGCTATGGTCCAAATATCCCTCGGCTGCAATTTTATAGCTCAGGTAATTTCTTCTGTTATTGAAATGATATCTTTCAAAATTAATACCTAAAAAAGGCCGTTTGGCTTCCTGTCTTTTAGTGTATCCTGAAGTAACACTCATTAATAAGCCTTCCGGAATATCCTCATTTCTTCCAAAACCGTATATGTATTTGGTTTTATAAAAATTTTGCCGGTAAAAAGTTAGGGTGGCAAGGGCCGCATTGATCGTCTGGTATTTCCAATCATATACGGATTCATATTTTTGGGGCACGTCCAGAAATTTTTGATTCAGGTATCGGATACCAATCAATTTTCGCAATTTATTAGTTTCTTCCTCTGTAGTAAAATGCTGCGCATTTATGTTATATCCACTCCAGGCCTCGATATTATAGTAACGGTAACGCGTATCCGAAAAATACAAAGAATCGGGATTATAATCATTGCTGGTATGATGATAAGATGCGCTTAATTCATAAGTCCATTTCATATACCGGTTTAGTAATGGCTTATGAAAATCTATGTAATAATTATTGTCTTCCTTAGGGCCATAAATGGCAGGGTAAAAACTTTGATAACCTATTTTGGTATTTATAAAACTTCCGCCAACGTTTCTGTTGTTGTATTCTCCTCCTACTGCAAAATTGTTTTTTCGTTTGTCATCATAAAGCGTGTACAGAACTGCCGCATTTCCACTTCCTCCAAAATTATCTTCTCTTAATTCAAGGCTTGTTTGTTTAAGCCCCAGCGAATTAATAGCGCCACCTAAAGAAAATACATCTTTAATTTCCACAAAAACATCAACAGAATCTGACCCCGGCGCAGTTCTGGCTATAAAAAATTCTGCATCCTGTAGGTATAATAATTGCCGAAGATACCTTTCATTGTCCGCCATTAAAAAGGGTTGTAACCGTTGTCCTTTTTTAAAAAATAAATTCCTTTTGATCACTTTTGTTTTTGTGATATGATGGAGATCATTTGCGAGGTTAGTTAAGCTATTGATTAATCTTTTGGAAGTATCCCCAATTGATACGCCAAAAGGGATTCGCTCAATAATTATATTTCGGATAAACAATCCTTCGTAAGGATAAAAAGCGGCTTCATTCGTTTTAAGTTTTGAAGATGATTTATTTTCTACAGGTTCTTTTTTGAGATTTTCTATCACATGGTTAATAAGGGTTTTAAGAGGCCGGTTAGTTGAATCCTTTTGTGCTCTTACTTTAAAATGGCTACATAAAAGTGTAAAAATAAAAATGAAGGTTGAGAGATATTTTACAAACAATTTCATGTGGTATTTTATAAGGCCTTATAAAAATAAGGATTAAAAATCAGTTGGTTTTAACTATCAAATGATCCAAAATAGAAATTGTAATTTATTGTTCTTTTACTAAGGAATGAAAAACTTTCAGGAATTAAAACGGCCTGATAAAAGCAAAGGATGTCTTCATTAAAATGATATTGCTAAATGAAATTGGATTTTATTTTTTCTATAAAATCCTGGTCAATCATCTTCTTAGCCATTATTATCATATTATTAAAAGCGCCGGAAGTAGATATACCATGGCCGATTATTACCGGTTTATTTACTCCTAACACCGGAACGCCTCCATACATTTCAAAATTGAACCGGTTAAAATATTCATCTTCTATCTTGCGCTTTTGCACAATGTCATAAATTGATTCTGCAAATTTCAGGAGAATATTTCCGGTGTATCCGTCGCAAACATAAATTTCTGCTTTACCTGTCAAAAGATCGCGCCCTTCTATATTTCCGATAAAATTGATTTGCTTGTTTTCCTTCATCAAAGGGTAGGCGGCCTGGCACAATATATTTCCTTTACCTTCTTCTTCTCCTACGTTAATTAAGGCAACTCGTGGATTATCGTAGTTTAAAATGTATTTAGCAAAAAGGCTACCTAATAATGCGAACTGTGATAAATTTTCGGGTTTACAATCGGCATTTAATCCTACGTCGACCAGCAAAGAAGTCTTTCCATTATCCCGTGGCATATAAGCTCCAATTGCGGGCCGTGCCACGCCGGTAATAGCTTTAATGCTATAGAGCGAACCCACCATCATGGCCCCGGTATTTCCGGCGCTGATAAAAGCATCGGTTTTTCCGGTAGCTAAAAGATGGAATCCAATAGAAATAGATGACTGCTGCTTTTCTTTCAATGCTTTGGTGGGATGTTCCTGCATTCCTATAACTTCTGACGCATGGACTACATTTATAGTATCGGAATTAATTTGGTATTTATTGAGCAGGGGCGAAAGTTCATCTTCATCGCCAATAAGGGTAAGTCTTATCGAAGGGTCGTTGTTTTCAGATAAAAAGATTTGTACGCCTTTTGTTGCTTCTTCGGGGGCATAATCGCCGCCCATCATATCCAATGCTATGTTCATATTCTGATTTTATCTTCCTATATCACGATAAAATTAATTATTTAATCTCAGGGTTTTTTAAAGATTCAAAAAAAAATCCAAAAACAAAGTTGAAGGTAATAAACTTTGTTTCTGGATTAAGATTATTTCTAAAGTAACTTAGACAGCCTTTAGGGGTGCTTTTTCAGCAACTATTTTTCCCTTATAGTATAATTTTCCTTCACTGGTATGAGCACGATGCCGTACATGAGTTTCTCCAGTTGTAGGATCAACACTCAATGTAGGAGCCACTGCTTTATAATGTGTTCTTCTTTTTGCACTTCTTTGCTGACTGTGTCTGCGCTTTGGATTTGGCATAACCGTAGATTAATATGATTAATTATTGTTTTTTTTAAATTTTTCAAGGCCCTTTTGTAAAGGATGATTATTTTCAACCGTGGAAGACTGCATTTTTTTTAGCATCGCCAAAATTTCCTTATTGCATTGTGGCCCTCCAATTTCATTTTCTTTACACATCCGCTGATTGGGTATGCTCAACAAAACAAATTCATAAATCCAGTCGGACAGGTGAATGTGGCTTTCAGTTCGTGAAATGTAGAATACATCAGGGTCTTCTTCATTTTGATTCATCTCATCCGGATTTTCCACCTGCTTTACAACCAGTTTGAACTCATCCCAAAGATCCATACGAAGATCATTTCCACAACGATCACAAATCACTTTCACACTCCCCCCAATCTCAAATTTCAACAATATAAAAGAAGTGTTTTTTTCGAGACTGAGTTTTACAGATGCATGGCAATCGCTGAAATCTGTTTCTTTATAACCGGCAAAGAACTTGTCGTCCACTTCATAATTAAACTCATGGATACCAGGTTTTAATCCTACAAATGCAATATCATATTCACGCCTGTTTCCCATAACCTAATATAAAAGGGCTGCAAAAGTAATGAAATTAATCAGTTTTTCGGAGAAAAAAGGAATGATTTTTTTAATAATTTGTTAATCGGTTCTTTCAAAATAATAATCCTCCTTTATCCTAACTTTATCTTTTTATTCCTGACATGGAAAACCATCTGTTAAACAAAGAGGTCATTTAATAATCACTGTTCGTTCAACGATTTTGAAAAAGTAAAAGCCTTTTCCTGGAATTAGATTGGAGTAATTGATTGTTTCCCGGTGTTAATTTTTTTCTGATCAGGATTAAAGTATTACACTAAATAATAAAAAGCAATAAAGGATCAAAGAGGAATCAAGCGCAAAGAAAATGTTTTTATGAGTGAATGGAATTTTATCAAGAAGAATAAAGTTAAGTGGATCGCCGCAATTGTACTGATAATTGGAATCAAAATATTTACTTCTGATCCGCTTTGGATTGAGAGAGTATATTCCTGCGATATTTATATTACTTTTTCGAAATTTCTACGCATATTTTTTGGATGGATACCTTTTAGCTTAGGAGATGTTTTATATTTTCTTGCCTTCTGCTGGATTATTTGGAAAATTATAAAGATCGTAAGATTGGTCATTAAAAAAGGATTGACCAAAAAGATTGCATTCCAAAAGTTTTTAAAAATAGTTTTCCTTTTTGCCTCAATCTATATAATTTTTTATCTCTTTTGGGGAATGAACTATGACAGGAAGGGAATTGCATTTCAGCTCCAGATTACCCTCCCTCAGTATGATACTGCTGATTTATTTATGGTGGAGAATATTCTGCTGGAAAAAGTAAATTCAACAAAAACAGTACTAGCTAAAAGCCATGAAAATTATCCATCCACAAGGCAATTAATTTTGCGTGCAAAAAAATGTTACGGTGAGGCAAAGCAAAAATTTCCATTCCTTACATACAAAAGGATTTCAATAAAATCTTCATTGTATGGAACATTGGGAAACTACCTGGGTTTTACGGGATATTACAATCCGTTTACAGGAGAAGCGCAGATCAATACCGCAGTTCCTCAGATGCTTCATCCTTACATTGCAACCCATGAAATTGCCCACCAGCTTGGTTATGCCAAAGAAAATGAAGCTAATTTTGTAGGATACCTGGCTGCTGCGAATTCGGATGATACCCTTTTCCAATATTCTACTTATTTAGATCTTTTCCTTTATACAAACCGTGAAATCTATTATTTTGATTCTCTTTCTTCCCGCAATATGATGGAAAAATTGAACCCGCTTGTAATGAAAGATTTGGAAGAATTGAAGCAGTTCAATTTGGCTCATCAAAATTTTTTAGAGCCCCTGATTTCATGGATGTATGGTAATTATCTAAAATTAAATAATCAACCCAAAGGTTTGCATTCTTATAATGCTGTAGTAGGGATGCTGATTGCTTACTACAAAAAATATGGAAAAATTTAAGAAGACCGGAACAGTAAATCAACAAAAAATACAAATTCCTTTTTGGGTTTTACCTTTTTTCTCTCATAGGAATTCTTTTCTTCCCATCGCGGGAAGGCCTTCTGCTACCACCTCCATCCGCTTCGTTCATCCTGATCTGGCGGCCATTGTAATATTTGCCATCAAGGCTTTTCATCATTTTGGATGCGACAGATTGATCAACTTCCACCCATGAATTCATTTCACGAAGATCAATTCTTCCCAAAACTTCTTTTTTAAGTTTACTTTCATCCAGGAGGTACTGCAAAAAACTGGCTTTATAAAAACCATCCTTGGTTCCGAGATTGATAAATAATCTGCTAAATCCACTATCTCTCCTAAAACTATTTTTTTCTCTTCTTTCGCCATTCCTTTCGTGCCTGAAGTCATTCTTTTTTTCTCTTGAATCTGATCTTACATTCAGGTCTTCTGCATTTTCATAATATTTCAAAAAATGATCAAACTCAAGAGCAGCCACTCTTTTCAGAACCTCCTCTTTTGTCATGTCTGAAAATTTTCTTTCAAGATCGGGCATATAAGTTTCATAGGAGCCGCTGGAAATATCAGTATTTTTCAATTTATCAATGAAATAAAAAAACTGTCTGCGGCATACATCTTTCCCTGTAGGAATATCCAGTTTGTGAAATGAGGCATTTGTCATTTTTTCAAGTTGCCTTATTTTAAAAGATTCCCTGCTGTGGCAAATTGATATGCAAATTCCACTTTTCCCGGCGCGTGCAGTACGACCGCTCCGGTGTGTATAAACTTCAATATCATCCGGAAGTTCGTAATTAATAACGTGCGTGATATCATCCACGTCAATCCCTCTTGCAGCAACATCTGTAGCAATTAATATCTGCAAATCTTTATCGCGAAAACGCTGCATCACCCGGTCACGCTGTTGCTGAGACAGATCGCCATGCAATGGCTCTACATTATATCCTTCCTTGGATAATTTCTCCGCAATATTTTGTGCATCAATTTTGGTGCGGGTAAAAATAATTCCATACATGCCGGGATTAAAATCTACCAAACGTTTCAGAGTTTCAAACCTTGAATGAGCAGGAGTAATAAAAAATTGATGATCAATATTTACGTTGGCAGTATTTTTTTTACCTACCGTAACTTCTTTCGGATGATCCATGAAATTTTTAGAAATGGCTCTTACTTCTGCAGGCATTGTAGCGCTGAAAAGCCACGTGCTTTCTCGGTT
>JBIQMJ010000170.1:3450-9633 GCA_044463445.1 Segetibacter koreensis | reverse complement strand
TCAGGAAAAGATCAGTGGGTTTTAGTGAAAGCACCCGCTACAGATCATGTAGCGGATGCAAAAGAAGTTCAAAATTTAATTGATGCACTGGAAGAAGATCATCTTATCAAACAAAATTCTTTTTCGGTCGCTGTTGCCAAAGGCGAACTCTATATCGACGGAACAAAGGAACCGTCGGAAGTGCAGGAGAAATACAAAAGCTATATCGAAAAGACCGGTGATTTTGTCAGCAAAGAATCCAGGACTATAAAATAATTTGAAGAACAATATCCTCTATTATCCAATTAAGATCAGTCGCCAATCCTAAGCCAACACTTGGGGCATTTAAGAAATAAGAAGAATTTTTTACAAGGCTTAATTGGAAAAATGCCGGCCGAAAATTAAATGCTCATTTAATAATTTAACGGGCATTCATTTGATGATCCATTCGCTACACCCATTTTCTGAATAACGCCGTACTCTTACCAACCGGCGCGCATCAATTTATACATCTTTCATTCTGGCATACTTTATGAAAAAGTTTTGATGATTTAAGTTTTCAATTTTTTACGATTCACTTTCTTATCAAAAAAATTTTCATGGTTAGCTCTGCAGATGAAAAATATAAAAAAAATGTGCGCCTGATTTTTATTACGGCTGCCGTGATCCTCGGTTTATGGTTTGCTTTTAAGATCATCAATGTTATCTTCCTATTTTTTTTCGCAGTGGTGCTCACACTGGTTTTAAATACGCCAACCATGTGGCTGGTCTCAAAAAATATCCGCAGATCTTTGGCCGCATTGATCGTTTTTTTTACCATGCTTCTTTTTCTTTTTTTGATCGCGTGGCTGGTGATTCCGCGAATTTTAAGCCAGGTCACTACACTTGTTTCCAACCTTCCTGATTATTATTTTTCACTTAAAGAACAACTTAATTCCCTTTTAAAAGATTATCCCCAGTTACAAAAAAAACTGATGGGGAATGCCAATATTGTAAACGATCTTCCTTCCGCAGGAGCGCTACTTACCAGCGCCAGCCGGTTTTCATTGTCAATTATAGGCGGCATTTTTTTGCTGGTCATATTTTTCAGCATCATAGTATACATGTTGATTGATCCTGCTCCTTTAATAGAAACTTACCTTCTTATTTTTCCTAAACAAAAGCGTGACAAGGCTGCGAATGCATTGGCTACTGCTTCAAAAATGATGGTAGGCTGGGTTTGGTCTAATTTGATTGTAGGCATAATAGAAGCAATAGCCGTTTTTATATTTTTATCCATAATGGGTATCCCAGGCGTTTGGGTTTGGGCGGGGCTGACATTGTTTGCCGAAATGATTCCTAAACTTGGGTTTTATATAATGGCTATCCCGCCTACCCTTGTTGCATTATCGATTCATCCAATGACTGCGCTGTGGGTGCTGATCTTTTATATAGCATTTGATGAGATCAGCGGCGATTTCCTTATGCCTAAAATAAGAGCAACTTCCATGAACCTGCACCCGGTTTCTACTTTATTTGTAATGCTGGCTATGGCCAGCGCTTTCGGGCTCGCAGGCGCATTAATAGCCACGCCACTCACGGCTTTCATAAAAGCTTATTACGAAACTTTTGTTTTAGCTGAAGCTTCCAAAGCTCATTTGGAAGAAGAAGTAGATGTGGTGCTAAAGCCTAAATCAGAATGATTATTTCCGTTTATGGATAACCGTTATAAGAAATAAAAATTTCAGAAATTTGTTCATTTACTATGACGGCACTTATTGAATGGTTTGGAAAATCCGGTTCCAACGGATTCCGTTGTTCCCATAACTAAACCAGATCAGCGAAGCTCTTCCCACAATATGATCTTCAGGAACGAAGCCCCAGTAGCGGCTATCCAGTGAATTATGGCGGTTATCTCCCATCATCCAATAATAATTCATCTTAAAAGTATAAGAAGTGGCAGGCTTGCCATTGATAAAATATTTACCTCCTTTTTCATCAAACTTATTTCCTTCATACGTATCAATACAACGGTGATATCTTCTTACATTCTCAGGATTCAATTGAATAGTGGCTCCCTTTTTAGGAATCCAGATTGGGCCATAATCATCTACTGTCCAGCCATTGCCCGCCTCATAAGGAAATAGGAAAGGGCTTTTATCGTAATCCTCTAATGGCTGAGGCTCTATATCTTTTACTTGCGGAAGCAATTTCAACTGCAACTTTTCTGCGTCACTCATACCGATAATATAGGCATTAGTACCTACCATCCTCACCTGATTTTTGTTAGGATCATCAGTATCCAGAATTCCCATGCCGTTTAATTGATCCGGATCAAGAGCGCCGGTGGTGGTAACCAAATAATTAAATTCATGATGCTCGGGCAAAGTTTGCGCCACACCATTGATATAGATCACCCTGTTTTTAATTTGCAAAGTATCGCCTGCAATTCCAACACATCTCTTAATAAAATTTTCACGTTTATCAATAGGCCTGGTAATGATAAGATCTCCATATTGATCTAAAACTCTTTGGCGGGCCTCCCGCTCCGAAATGTGGTCTGCCATCATTCTCCCCTGTATCTCCTGGTAATAGGTGATCTGCGAGCCATGTTGCGCATCATTGATCAATGTATCGTTTACCGGAAAATTAAACACTACCACATCGCCTCTTTTCACCGGTTTTGGAAACCAGCGGGTATAAGGAATTTCAATCCAGGTAACATAAGATTTTGTATTGGTACCAATGATAGTATGGTGCATAAAAGGCAGCGCCAGGGGTGTGTTAGGAAGACGTGGCCCATAAGCAAATTTGCTCACAAATAAAAAATCGTTTACCAATAAAGTTTTTTCCATTGAAGGAGTTGGAATGGTGTAAGCTTCAAAAACAAAAGTGCGTATAAGCGTGGCAGCAACAATCGCAAAGACAGCAGCATCTATCCATTCGCGGATTGCCCCTTTTTTATAATTATTAACGACCATAGTTCCGGCATATCTTTCCTGGTCAGAATAGCCGAGGTAAGGAAAATAAATAAAAGGGAAAAAGACAGTCAGAAAATGATGGCCAAGGCCAAAGCGGCCAAAATGTTCTACAAATTTTATGTTGATCCAGATGGTAATAAATTGTCCGGCGATCGGGATAAGCTGAAGAAAAAACCAAATCTTTTTCAACTTCATTTTATCTACCATACACCAGGTGTTGTATAAGGGAATCAAGGCTTTCCATGGCGTAATACCCGCTTTTTTAAACATCCCGTATAAACCAATAAGAACTGCGATTGAAACGATTACAAAGAGAAGTAAACCTATACTCATGAGCTGATTTTTTTTAACGGAAACAAATGTAGCATATTAAATTTCTTATTAAAATACACTGAGAAAATAGTTACCATTAGTTTAACACGAAAAGATTTGAACTTAAAAAAACTATGATAACTCTTTTTTAAAAATTTCATTTACTTCTGCTGCATTATTCATTAAAAGTAAATGGCCTGCATTTTTGATTTTGTATTTAGGGTTAATGATCTTCCTGAAAGGAAAAATGTGATCCTTTGTTCCATGAATGTGAATGAAATTATGAGGAATCCATTCGTTTTGCCAGTTTACCACCTGGTCAATTGCCCAATTGCTATATTGCAGATTAAGATGATGGCGGTATTCCCTTAGTAATATTTTTTGTTCTTTGTTTTCTACCCCCAGGTTATAATTTTCAATCGGTTCCAGGATGGGATAAGGCTTCATGGGAATAAGCCTGTTCAAATTCAGTGCTGAAGCCAGTTTCATATATAAAGGCAATTCTTTGCGGCAACAAACACTGGAAACAAGAATTATTTTTTCTACGGGAATCAGCTTGGCAATTTCTACAGACATCATTCCGCCAAATGACAAACCAATCAAAACAGGATCAGGATGAAAAATTTCCTGTTGCATTCTCCTGGCATACAATTCAATGGTCTCATGCTTTTCAGGAATTTTCCACTGAATAAAATGAATCTCATTTTTGCCAAAATCAACCTTTGAAAAAACCCTTTCATCGGCTCCGAAACCACTGATGCAATAAATGTGTTTCATATTATTTATGACGCCGGTTAATAAGGCTTAAAAGTATTCCATTTATTTTTTGGGTAAAACATAATTTTCAACATCTTCTGTTGTGATCATTTTTCCGGAAAGAATGATCAATCTTTCTACTACGTTCCTTAATTCACGCACATTTCCTGTCCATTTATATTTTTGCAAAAGATCAAGCGCTTTTTTATCAATAGCTTTTTTGGGCTGCCCATATTCGGTAGCAATGTCTGTTAAAAACCGATCCACCAACAATGGAATATCTGAAGAACGTTCATTTAAATTAGGAACATGCAAAATAATAACTCCAAGCCTGTGGTACAAATCAAGACGGAAATTCTTATTTTCAACTTCTTTCAAAAGATCTTTATTGGTTGCTGCAATTACTCTCACATCAACATTTATATCACGGTCAGCCCCTACCCTCGTTATCTTTCCTTCCTGCAAGGCACGTAACACTTTTGCCTGCGCATTCAGGCTCATATCGCCGATCTCATCCAAAAACAAAGTACCTCCGTTTGCCTGTTCAAATTTCCCGATACGCTGCTTTACCGCAGAAGTAAAACTGCCTTTTTCATGGCCGAATAATTCACTTTCGATTAATTCTCCGGGAATAGCTGCACAGTTCACTTCTACCAGCGAACCTCCGTTTCTTGCACTCTTCTGATGTATCCATCTTGCCACCAATTCTTTTCCCACACCGTTTTCACCGGTTATCAAAACCCTCGCTTCTGTGGGTGCTATTTTTTCAATGGTATCCGTTATTTTTATAATAGGTAAAGATTCTCCCACAATTTCCTGCACCTTATTCACCTTTCTTTTCAAAACCTTTGCTTCAGCCACCAGAGTATTTTTGTCCATGGCGTTGCGAAGTGTGATCAGCATGCGATTGAGGTCGGGTGGTTTTGAAATATAATCGTAAGCACCTTTTTTAACCGCCTCCACAGCAGTTTCAATATTCCCATGGCCACTAATTATTATTATAGGTACTTCCGGATTAATCTCTTTTGCCTTTTCCAAAAATTCAATTCCATCCAGCTTAGGCATTTTAATATCGCAAAGAACAAGATCATAATTTTTCACCCTGAATTTGTTCAGCCCTTCTTCACCATCAGAAGCTTCATCTATTTTATAACCCTCATAGCCCAGTATTTCCGAAAGCGTTTTTCTTATCGCTTTTTCATCATCTATTATAAGAATGGAAGCCATGTTTTAATTATTGATTATTTAATTATTCAATTATTGTTTTTTGTTTTATTGCCTACATTATCACATTAATTCTCCATCATCAGATACGCTTTAATGAATCCATCCAGTTCGCCATCCATCACCGGCCCCACATTCCCTACTTCATAATCAGTGCGGTGATCTTTAATCATTTTATACGGATGAAAAACATAACTGCGTATCTGGCTGCCCCATTCTATTTTCTTCTTTGAAGCATTATTTACATCCAGTTGTTCCTGGCGCTTCCGCATTTCCTCTTCGTACAAACGGCTTTTCAACATCGCCATTGCTTTTTCGCGATTTTCTCCCTGTGTGCGCGCCTGTTGGCATTCTACAATTATTCCTGATGGCTTATGAGTCAGGCGCACAGCCGTTTCCACCTTGTTTACATTTTGTCCGCCGCTGCCACCGCTCCTGAAAAACGCCCATTCCACATCAGCAGGACTTACTTTTATTTCAATTGAATCATCTATTAACGGATATACGTACACGCTGGCAAAACTGGTATGCCTGCGGGCATTGCTGTCAAAAGGAGAAATTCGCACCAACCGGTGAACGCCGCTTTCAGCTTTCAAAAAACCGTAGGCAAACGGGCCGTCAAATTGCAAAGTAGCGCTTTTAATTCCCGCTCCGTCACCGTCCTGGAAATCCAGTTCTGTTACACTCCAGCCTTGCTTTTCACCATACATTCTGTACATGCGCAAAAGCATTTCTGCCCAATCCTGGCTTTCTGTTCCACCCGCCCCACTATTAATTTGCAGTATAGCAGGCATTTCATCTTCCTGCTTATTTAAAGTGCTTTTAAACTCAGCCTCTTCCGTTGCTTTCACGGCGCTGTCATAAGCCTCCTTCACCTCTTCTTCTGTCGCTTCTCCTTCTTTCCAGAATTCAAAAAGTACTGAAAAATCTTCAATTTTTGTTTTTACATCTG
>JBIQMJ010000170.1:0-3440 GCA_044463445.1 Segetibacter koreensis | reverse complement strand
TGTATAAATATTCAACCAATATTCATTCAGCTTTATAGATTTTAAAATAGAAGTTGCGCGGTTGCTGTCGTCCCAGAAACCTGCAGAAAGTGAAAGCTGTTTGTCGTTATTTACTTTTTGTTCGCGGTTATCTACGTCAAAGAAACCTCCTCAAAACCATCAATCGGTCTCTCAAATCTTTAAGTAATTCTAAAGTCATAGACGCAAATATAATAATGATACCGAAATGATTTGACATCTTAACAAGAATTAAATAATCGCTGATTGAATAGATTTACCTTTGATTCAGCATTTATTACAAAATAAAAATCCGGCCTATTTATTTGTTTACTCAATAATTAAATTAATAAAATGAATATCGCAGATCTATTTCAAAGAGGCATTGACAAATTGATTGAAGAAATTAATTTATTTAAGAAAGAAAAAAATATCTGGAAAATAAAAGAGACTACAAAGAATACGGCGGGGAACTTAACTCTTCACCTTTTAGGAAATCTGAATCATTTTATTGGCAGAACCCTTGGCCATACTGATTATATCAGAAAAAGGCAAGATGAATTTTCAATTAAAGGTATTCCGCGTGAAAAGTTGGTTACTGATTTAATTTTGCTGAAAGAAACAATTAAAAATTCGCTGGAAAAAATATCCATTGAGGATATAAAAAAAGAATTTCCTTTAAAAATAAAAGAAGAAGTATTAACGGTGGAATTAATGCTGATTTTTTTGTTGAATCATTTTAACTACCATCTGGGGCAAGTAAATTATTTGCGCCGGTTAATTGAATAATCCGGTTCCTGCTTTTCATAGTAAAACATAACGTCAACCTATTTTTTTACATGTTTTTTACAAAAATTTCTCTTACAGGATTTAAAAATTATCACACCCGGACTTTTGATTTCCAACATCGGATTATCGGTATTTGCGGTATGAACGGCAAAGGGAAAACCAATCTTCTGGATGCTGTTAATTATCTATGTTTTACCAAAAGTTATTTTACCAAACAAGACATTTTAAATGTGCATTTTGGGGAAGAAGGTTTCAGGATTCAGGGAGATTTGAAGAATCAAATGGAAGAAAATAATTCACAAAAGATTGTCTGTATTTATCGCCCTTCTCAAAAAAAAGAATTTTACCTGGATGATGTTCCTTATGAAAAATTTTCGCAACACATAGGGAAATTTCCCTGCGTAATTATCGCGCCGGATGATATCGGAATGATCACAGGAAGCAGCGAAGAACGAAGGAAATTCCTGGATACATTGATAAGCCAGGTAGATGGCGAATATTTGCAACAACTGATTCTATATAATAAAGTGCTGGCACAACGAAACAGTTTTTTAAAAAATGAAGCGCAAAAAGGTAAATTCGATTTTGCATTGCTTGATACTTTTGACAGGCAATTGATCCCGCCTGGAAATTATATACACCAGGTGAGATTTGAATTTTCAAAGAAATTATTTCCGTTGGTACAGGAATTTTATAAAAGAATTTCAGGGAATAACGAAGATGTTTCTTTGGAATACAGCAGCATGCAGAATGAAAATAATTTTGAAGAATTATTGATTGCCTCACGGCAGAAAGACAGGCTCTTACAACGTACCAATGTGGGTATTCACAAAGATGATCTTCTTTTTTTGCTTCATGAAAATGTATTTAAAACCATCGCTTCACAGGGGCAAAGAAAAAGTTTATTGTTTGCCTGCAAACTGGCTGAATTTGAAATTATAAAAAACGTAAAGGGCTTTTCACCACTTTTATTATTGGATGATGTTTTTGAAAAATTAGACGAAGTGAGGATTAAAAATTTGTTGAAATATGTGTGCATGGAAAATGACGGCCAGGTTTTTATTACTGATACACATGCTGAGCGGCTGCTGGATTCGCTTTCGCAATTCGGGAACCAGGTGCAAATTATTGAGTTGAAGTAAAAGATTTGGATGGGTCAGAGTCGTTTAAATCTAAACTACTCTAAAACTTTTTTTTCTAAACTATTCTAAACTTCATTAAAAAACTACCTTTGACGAATGGAAGTTTCAATCGGCGAAGCCTTAAAAGAATTTTTGAAAAAAAGCAAGCTGAAAAGCGGTGTGCAATCAATGCAAATAAAAGAAGCATGGGAAAAAATCATGGGAAAAACCATTGCAAATTATACAGATAAAATTGAGATCATTAATTCTACTTTATTTATTTACACCTCCGTTGCCCCTCTCAAAAATGAATTAATTTATCAAAAACCAAAGATCATAGAAAGAGTGAACGAAGCGCTTGGAGAACGGGTGATAAAAGAAGTGGTAATCAAATAAATTTTTTTTCCTGTTGCTATTTCTACAAAATAAAAATCCGGACAATTTGTTGGTTGACTGAATAGACCAATACTTTAATTCAGAAAAAAATCAAATTTAGTAACACTTTTACTCTTTCTTTCACCCCTACAAATCGCCCACTCACCGAAAAACAGGCATTCCAAATGGTATTTCATTTTACTTTTGATTTTATTTTTTTAAACGCCATAACAGCGCTCGTAAATTTTTAAAAAATAAATGGATTATAATCTCTATAAGGAAAATAAGACTTCCACAGGAGCGGCCATTAGAAAAATGCTCGTTTTTATGAAGGGTGAAAAAAGAAACCTGGTGATTGCCTTTTTGGTAATGGCAATAAATTCAGGTCTTTCCATGCTCACTCCCTACCTGATAGGATACACTATTGATCATTATATTCAGACAAAGCTCTTTCACGGACTAATGTTATTCACCGGATTTTTGCTGGGCATTTATCTTGTCTCTGCTGTCACAGATTATTTGCAAACAAAGATTATGGGAAGCATTGGAATCCGGATGTTATTTAGCCTGCGCAATGAAGTTTTTAATAAAATACAATCATTGCCTATCGCTTTTTTTAACCAGAACAAAGCAGGTGACCTAATATCGAGAATCAATAATGATACAGATAAGGTAAACCAGTTTTTTTCACAATCCCTCATGCGATTTGTAGACAGCATATTTACAATGCTGGGTGCCGCTATATTTCTTTTAGCCATACACGTCGAGCTTGGCGCTGCATCGTTAATTCCGGCAGTATTTATTTTAATTTTTGTAGGAATTATTTCGCCTTTAGTTAAGAAAAAAAATGCAGCAAGTCTGAAAAGCACTGGCGGCTTAAGCGCTGAAATACAGGAAGGGCTTGGTAATTTTAAAACGATCATTGCCTTTAACAGAAGAGATTATTTCAGAAAAAAATTCAATTTTGCCAATTCAACCAATTACAAAGCAAGCGTAAGAGCAGGCCTCGTGAATAATATTTTTGCGCCTGTCTTTACCCTTTTTTCTAATATTGCGCAATTAATCGTTTTAGCTTTTGGAATTTATTTAATTTCAAAAGGAGAATTTACCATTGGATTATTGATTAGCTTCATTGCTTATATCCACTATTTTTACCAA
>JBIQMJ010000169.1:0-9664 GCA_044463445.1 Segetibacter koreensis | reverse complement strand
GGATGGAACCGCAAAGGATTATTTAGTAATGAGGGAAAGAAGAAAGAAGCATTCTATATTCTTCAATCCTTTTACAAAGAATTAAAAAAGAAAAAAGAGTAACTAATTCCCTTTTGAAATTGGCTCAATAAAATACAAACAGTAAAATAACAAATAACCTCATTTGCTATTTTACTCATTCAATTTGTAGCAGATTTTCACTTGTTTGATGATAGCAAATTTTTCATCCCGAAAATATGCCGGCCCAAAAAATTTAGGTATAGTTCTATTGAACCCGAATAGGTCCCCCGCCCGGTAATACTAAAAGCTATCTCCGGGCGTTTTCATAGGGGATTGATAGTAAACAACACCGGGTTAAGTCCGGGATATGCCGGACTTAACCCGGACTTGAGTAGGCGATGGTACGGCTATGATACGAAGATGCTGTGCTTTCAGGGAGTATGTCTTATACAGTAGACGCTTTCCGGAATCCTTATTGCAACCGGGGTTTCTCTTGAATATTATTTTAATAAAAACGGCCAACTGCAAAAATCCATGAATAAGGCGTTTATGCCGGCGGGGATGGTGAAAGCGATGTATTTTTGATGGGCGATTTATACAGCTCTTTAATGGCAACGCTTCCCGTCGTGGCCATGCCCATTTCCGAATGAAAAATTAAATCGTGGCTGATAGAACCGTTTGACAGTAAAGAAAGAAATATTGGGGATTTGTATTTTGCTTTCCGGAGGTAAGATTAACTTCAAACAATAAATTCTGCAACAGAAAAAGAAAAAACCTATGAGGTTTCTAAAACCTTATAGGTTTGTAAAAACATTTATGAAGCAAATCCCACTCATCCTCTCGTCCCTCTTCACGACTACACTGCATGCACAGACAGGAATGCTTTCGGATTCTATTATTGAAAATTTCAAGGATCCGGTTTTGCATGATTTCAGGTATGGCTCAACCGGGACTAAAGATGCATTCAAATGGCAATCGGGGGTTATTTCCAAAACGGAACCCAGGTCGAAAGTGCTGTTGCTTAGAATTGATCCTGTGGATAGCGCCGGTGCTGGCCGCGGCCCGGAAATTATCTCGAACGGATTTACTTCTTTTGGTACTTATTCCGCGCGGCTGAAAGTTAGTGTAAACGAAATTAAGAATTGAAAAAATAGTATGCTCCGTTTTTGATTAGCATCCTGCACTAAAGACGACCGCTGATGTTAGCAATTTATTAGCTTTTAATATCGTTATTTTGAAACCGGGTAATTATAAAAACCGGGCAGTCCCATATTGAAAACACGTAATTTCTTTTTTTTGTTTTGTGCAGGCATGCTCGCCTGCCCCTTTGGAAATGCGCAACTCCTTACCGGAGTATGGAAAGGAAAAATTGACCACAGGAATGTAGAACTTAAAATTGTAAAGAATGGCGACAGCCTCACTGGCACCAGTTACTATTATACCTCCGCTAATAATTTTTGGAGATACAGTATTAAAGGCTATTTTGATACTACAGACAACAGTGTGGTTTGGTGGGATGATCAACTGATTGAAGAAAAAAGCGCCAAAAGTCTTTTGGCCAAAAGACCAGCATCTCCGCATATTTCAAATGCCGATTTCAATTGTCCAGGTGGTACCAAAATGTACCTTACGGGCAAAGCGGCATTGAAAGAAAAGCCGAATCAGCAGGACGCTGCAGTTGACCTGCAAAAATTTATAACGCCTTTTTTTCGGGATGAATGGGACTATGTGATTGACAATTATACCGTCGGCGCCAACGACCCTTACCTCATTGATAGTATCGGTAAGCTGGCTTTTACCAGGCCGGTTCCGGTTATAGAGAAGCCACAGCCACCCAGGGAAGAAGTGGCGATGCAGCCCCAAAAGCCTGTTTTTATTCCGGCACCTACTCCCAAACCTTCCATACAAAAGACCCCTAAGCCGGTAAATGAACCGGTGGTTTCAGCGCCACTTACCAATGAGCAAAAATTCAGGACCCGCACCCGTCAATTGGTGCAGGAAATTCCACTTACAGGTGATTCGCTGGAACTTAGGTTTTATGATAACGCGGAAATTGACGGGGATTCCATCGCGGTTTTTTTCAACGACAAAATGCTGGCGCAGCATATCCGCCTTTCAGAAACCGCTTTTATAATCAAATTGCCGGTGGCGGCAATGCAGCCAACCAACGACCTGGTAATGGTAGCAGAAAACCTGGGCTCCATTCCTCCCAATACTTCACTTATGATTGCTATGGTGGATGGCCGGCGTTATGAAGCAAGGCTGGCAAGCACGGAAAACAGCAGTGCGGTGATAAGGTTCGTGCGTCCAATTAAAAATTAGGAATTAAAAATTAAGAATTAGGAAATAAGGGAACCATTCAGTAATTCAATAATTCAAAAACCTTCAAATCAGCTTCATGGCCTTCGTGGGCTGGTTCGGCAACAACAAACAGGTTTAATTGAGGAATCAATAAAGACGTCCTTGCTCCATTTCTTGTCCGTACAACTGCTATTGCTTTATAATGGCCTGCAGTTGGTAATTGAAAAATATTGACGTAACCACCGCCACAACTTGCATACACACGTTTATTCTGAGAATCATAAAACAGGTCGTCAGTATCATTGGTCAGTTCCTCTGCTGCGATCCGTCTTCCTGTTTTAGTTTCCATTATTACGAGCGTTGCGGGATGGCGGTAACCAACAAAAAGCTGATCTCCCTGCGAATCCAAAGCCATTGGAAAATTTCCCTCACGGTAATTTTTGTTCCATTCATTAATCAACTTTAATTTGTCAATATCCACCACGCCGATTACACCCGAATTAGGCAGGTTTACATAAAGCATTCCGTTTCTTTTATCAATCTGAAATCCTTCAGGGTGAGAAGGCAGTTTTATATTCCCCACTTCAGCATGATTTTTTGCATCAATGATTGCGATACCGCCGGAACCATAAGCCACGTATATTTTTTGAGCTGCTGAATCATAACGCACATCGTCTGCATCCGAACTTAAATGAATGGTCGCAATCTTTTTATAATTGTCTGCATTATAGAAATAACCATCACCGGTTCCACCGTTGGCAACAAAAATTTCTTTTGTTTGAGGAACATAACAAACGCCTTGTGGCTCATCCAAACCGGAAATGCTATGTAGCGCTTTCCCATTCGCAAGGCTTACCGCTTCCAAAGTATTATTCCCTAAAGCGGCTATATAAACGATCTGATCTTTTAAATTCACATCCATATGATCCATCCGCCCTTGAACGCCGGGCAATAGAATGGTCTTGACAACTGGCAGATGATTTTCTCCGAAAGTTCCCTGGCCCTTGCAGGCAGTAAACGAACAAATACTCATGAAAATAAAAAGGCGGAAGAGAGGATATTTCATGTTCTAAAAGCGTTTGGAATTGCGTTTAAAAAACAGCATTATTTTTTTGTTGACTGGTGATTCGTAGCTGCCAATGCTTCCGATAAACCCTTTGCTAATTTTTCCGGGCTATCCACAGCCCAAAAATGCATCATGAACAATCTCGGGTTATCATGCAACATGTGATTATGCAGTGCTGTTGGCGTAATCCCATTGTCAACCAGGATTTTTATTACAGGATTTACTTCATCAGCAAGCAAAATAAAATCGCCTGTAATGGCAGCGTTGTCTCCATCTTTTTGAAAATTAATTCCGGTTGCCATCCCCATTGACGGAGGCATTTCCATGCCGCTCTCCGTTAATTTTTCTTTTCGTGGAAAACTATACTGCAATAATATACCGTTATGTTTACCAGGACCAAGAATGGATTCTACTTTTGACCAATCTACAGTGGTTGCCTGGGCAGGCGGTTGAGGCGCTGTTAATGGAGTTGCCGTTACTTCCAACACTGACTTAATTGCCTGGGCAAGTTTTACTTTATCACCGCTGCCAGAAAAATGCACATACTTTACATTAGGAGATTCATTGATCAGGTGGTTATGAATGGCTGTTATTTTTAATCCCACTTCAACCAGCTTTTTAAGCACAGCCGGCACTTCAGTATCCAAAAGGACCAGGTCGCCCATCATCGTTGCCCCGACATTCATGCTATGAGCCATGTGACTGTTTTTGTTCATGCTCATCAACCCGACCCACGATCCAAGAGCCAATCCGGGCGCTACTTTGAAACCATTAACCGTAACTGAAAGATCCGTGCGTGGATAGCTGATCTTAAAAATATTTCCCTGAACTGTTCCTTTTTTACCGAATACCTGCTCAACAGAAGCCCAATCATTTTGTTGGGCAGAACAATAGAAAACTGTTAGGAAACCAAGGATAAGAACGCTTACTTTTTTCATAAATATTTGTATTAATAAATGAAACGATGAAATAAATTATCTGGAAAGAACTTTCTGTAATTCGTATTTAAAGGTAATCCGCTTTAAAGGATAGTCGGTTATTTATTTGTAAAAAAGTCGTCTTTATTTGTTTACCGGGAAAACCGCCACAGTCCTCCCCACCAGGAAGTATAAAAAGTGATGATAATTCAATGGCAGATATTTCCTTAATATATGATCTGGTTTAGGTAATATTGTGTTGGCGGATATTGTCAAAAACAACAAATCCAAACACCACAATAAAAAAACCGAAGTACATGAGAAAAGTAATTTCATTTATGCATCTTTCGCTTGATGGTTTTGTAGCAGGTCCGAATGGAGAAATGGACTGGATCAAAGTTGATGAAGAAATTTTTGATTATGTCGGTAAGCGGATAAGCGAAGGCGACACTGCATTATATGGAAGGAAAACTTACCAGATGATGGAAGATTACTGGCCTACAGCAGGAATCCAACCGACAGCGAGCAAGCACGATATTGAACATTCAAAGTGGTATAAAAAAGTTCACAAAGTTGTTTTATCAAAAACAATGAATGATACGGGCCTGGCCAATACACAAATTATTAGCAACAACCTTTTGGACAGAATAAATGAAATAAAACAATCCGGAACACCAGGTAGGAGCGGAAGTGAAGAAATCCTGCTTTTTGGCAGCCCGACAGCAACTCATTCACTCATGCAACTGAACTTAATAGACGGCTACTGGCTTTTTTTGAATCCAATTATACTTGGTCGAGGCATTCCATTGTTTGTGGATATCAAAGACAAAATAAAACTACAACTATTGACTACCCGGCAATTTTCCTGCGGAGTAACAGAGCTGAATTATATACGAATTACGAATTAAAAATTACGAATTACGAATTCGCAAAATAATTCAACGATTCAACAATTTAATCCACAATCAATTGATAAACTGACGCCCAAAAGTCATGTGTAATAGGAGGAAGCTTCAGAATATCCGGGCGACGTTGAATCATAAGAATTCCTACTAATTGTTCTTTGGGATCAACATACCACGATGTACCAAAGGCTCCGTCCCAGCCAAAGCGGCCTGGCTGTTCACCAAGATCAGTAAACCGGGTACTGACGCCTAAACCTAAACCCCAGCCCCGGCTATCCCAGAAATTCTCGAAGAAGGATGAAGCGGCCTTATCCGCTGCAGTCATATGATCCATGGTCATCAACTCAATAGATGGCCGGGAAAGAATAGGCTCACCTCCTAAAACGCCGTTATTCAACATCATTAAACCAAAGGAGGCCATGTCGTCAATGGTAGAAACCAGTCCTCCGGCGCCAGCTTCAAATAAAGGTGGATGGGACATTTGCCCTCCGCGGGCCTCATCCAGCACAACAAGTTTTCCGGTGATCATATCGCTTCCGTAACAGGTGGGCAACCTGTTGATTTTATCTTCAGGCACATAAAAACCAGTGTCTTTCATTCCGAGCGGGTCAAATATTCGTTCGCGAAGAAATTGGCCCAGCGATTGGCCTGAAACCCGGCTGATGAGCACGCCAAGGATTTCTGCACTCATATGGTAGAGCCATTGTTCTCCGGGTTGAAACGCGAGTGGAAGCTCGCCCAACTTCTTCATGAACTCGTCTGGCGTACCCGCGAATATCCATTCGGAAAGCGGAAGGCGTGCTTCCGCCATAGCCTTTTGAAGCGGGCAGCCGGGAGAAATAAAAAACACTTCACCATAGCCGCAACGAAACGTTAGAAGATCGCGTAGCGTAATGGAGCGTTTTGCCGGCACGGTATCGTCGAGAGGGCTATCAATCGTCCTTAGTACTTTCCGGTTCTTAAGTTCCGGCAACCATTCATCTACCGGGTCATCCAGCCTGATCCTGCATTCTTCTACAAGTATCATCGTGGCAACTGCTGTAATGGGTTTTGTCATGGAGGCAAGCCGGAAAATGGAATCCCGCTGCATGGGGGCGTCACTGTTGAAAGCCATGGTGCCAAAGGCATCCACATATTCATGCCCACGATGATGCACCAGTGTTACAAGGCCAGGTGCCCATTCGTTATCCACATATCGTTGCATTGCTGCATGCATCCGGTTGAGTCGCAGGGATGAAAAGCCATTGGTTATAGCTTCCTGCAAGTGGGTGAATGGCTCTTTATTTTTTTTCGTTTGAAGGCTTTGTTGCATAAGAACTGTTTTTAGGGGAGAATTAGGAATTACGAATTAAGGAACCATTCAATAATTATAAAGCAATTCTAAGAGAAACTGTGGGTTGCATTTTTATAGTAAATGCAGAACCTTGTGGTAGCATGATCTTTTGATTGCTGAAGCCAATAGACGCAGCCCTGTGAGCATTTTTTTCAGCACTTAGAAAAAAGGGGATGCTGGTTAACCCGGCAGCAATTCCTCCACCAAGCAACCATAACCCTACATCGAAATTTGGACCGAAACTTAATTCATTAGGATCATTCCTGTCATTATCATTGTTTCCAACAATAACACCGGCAACTGCAAGCCCAACTCCGCTGCCTGCCAGGATCCACCCCATTGTTTTTTGATTCCTGCTTTTAGTCAGGTAATAATCTCGTGTATCATTGACTTGCGCCTCTACTATGATTGTTGATAACAGACCAATCAACAAAAGTATCGTTTTCATGTTTTTGAGTTTTATACCTGTAAATTAATTTTACCGTATAAAGCAGTCAATGATATTGGTTAATGGTTTATATGATAAGAATTAGGAATTAGAAATTACGGATTGAGAATTAAGAAACCATCCAACAAAGTAACGTTCATGCAAAGGCCTGAAGGCCTGAGCCAGGGCGATAATCTTTGCATTCTATTTGCTGTTCAGCAAGCAAACAAATAATGCCAATTCTTCTTTTGCCACAATTCTATTTATAAGAATGTATGTTCCATTTTACGATTCCTTTCAGCGGATCATGTTCCAATACATATTTTCCGTTTTGTTTTTCAACGGAAAGTGGACGTAAAATATTATCGGAAGGAAGACAGACATAGCCTGTAGATTGCGTTTTACGTGAATTAAAAATTACCAACTCTATGTTTTTCCAGTCAATGTCTTTGGTGGATTGTGCCAGTTTTACTTTCGGAATCACAGCACCATCGCGCACTAAAATTACCGCGGGAATTTTACCTCCTTTAATGTGATGCCATCCTCCGCTATACACTTCGCCACTTTGATAATTGATCCAACTTCCTTTTGGTAAATAAACGTCTCTTTCATAAGTGCTGTCCTGGAAAAACGGCGCTACCAAAATATCCGAACCAAATAAATATTCATCTTCTATTAACCACGAGCCGGCATCTTTTGGGTATTCTACGAACAAAGCGCGAACCATCGGCAAGCCCAGTTCTGTACATTGTTTGGCTTGTGCATACACATAAGGCATCAGTTCATATTTCATATTATCGCTTAGCCGGAATTCATCCAAAAAAGTTTTTCCATAAGCCCACGGTTCTTTCGGTGGTGCTCCGTGCGCTCTTGTATGAGAAGTAAGAAAACCAAATGGCGTCCAACGGCGATAAAGGTCTTCAGGAGATTTCAAAACGAATCCGCCTATATCATGGCTCCAGAAAGCAAATCCGGATAAACCAAATGATAAGCCGCCGCGCAAAGTAGCCAGCATTGCTGAAGAAGTATTCTCTGCATCGCCACCCCAATGCAATGGATAGCGCTGACTTCCTGCCCAGGCAGAGCGCGCCCAGATGATATTTTCGCCGGTTACTTTTTTGGTAATGTCTGCAATCGCTTTATTATACCGCAGCGGATACAAGTTGTGCTCATAAAAACCAGTTCTTCCTGATGCATACATTCCAAATTCCGGCGCAGCTTCGCCAAAGTCGACCTTAATTGCGCCAACGCCCATTTTCAATAAAGAATCAATATGCATCTGGTACCAATTTACTGCCTGCGGATTAGAAAAATCGATGATAGCATCATCATAAGGTAAGTTGCCTTTTTGATCTTTTACATACAATCCCTTTTTCACAATCTCAGGAAACAAGCGGTTTTTAGGAACAAAATAAGGAAGCTGCCACAAAGAAATATGGAACCCGTCTTTTCCTAAATCACTAATCATTTTTTTTGGGTCGTTAAACCGGTCTTTTGAAAACTGAAAATCAGAACGCCAGTCAGTTTGAAACCAGCCTACATCCAAATGAATCACATCAGCAGGCACTTTATTTTCACGCAGTTTGGCAGCTACGTCTCTTACTTCTGCTTCTGATGAATAGGTGATGCGGCTCATCCAAAAACCAAAGCTCCACAATGGCGGCATAGGAGATTTCCCGGTGATGTTGGTGTATTCATTTAAAATCTCTTTTGGATCGCCGATGAAAATAAATAAGTCTAACTGATCATCGCCAATCATTAAAGTGTTTACGCCGTTATAGGCCTGGCCAAAATCGCAGGTGATGGGTGTGCTCGTGTGCATAAACATTCCATAACCATTGCTGCTCATAAAAAATGGGATGGGCTTATACATTTCAGGTGTTTGAACACCGTTTGCATCGAAGGTGCATAAAACAACTTTTTGCCCGTGCTTGTTGAGTTGTGTAAAAGATTCACCACAGCCAAAGATCTTTTCTTCGGGAGCAGCGGTAAACGAAGCGGCTATGCTTCTTGACATATCTGCAGACCTTTGCACAAAAGAGAAGGGCAGGATAGGAGTATAGCTGGCGCTGTTATCTTTTTCATGAAAAGTTTCGGTGAGCAATTTTCCGTTGGCATCTCTTATTTCTATATGCCACGGGTGTTCACGAATCGTTACAGAACCGAAGGCGCTGGTGTAAACATACCCGCCTTCAATTTTCGTATACTTCCATGATTTATCCGTTGCAGGTTCTTTTGCAAACATTAAAGTATCTTTTTCATCTTTTACTACAAGGCCGGTGTTCATTCTTAAGCGGATTGTTCGCGGTGAAACAAACTGAATGCAGAAAGGAAGCACCGGATCCTGCTGGTATTCGGAGGCAGGAAAGATGTTATTTTGATAAGGTTGTAAGGAAGCCAACTCATTGTTGAATGCCATGCGCCGCATATAATGATTTCGTTGCCATTCAACGGTTCCGCTGATGGTATTGGGGTCAAATGAAGTAAGGCTGTCGGCGAGGAAATAGGCATTTTTAAAGTTATGAAAATCAGGGCTGATGTCTATCGGTTCATTGATAAGCCGGTTGGGTACTGTTTGCGCATTGGAACAGGGACGAAACATAATGAGAATAAAAAAGCTGACAAGCGCTTTCAAAAAGATTTTTTTCAACATACAATGGTTTTAAATTCTCTAAATTCAGTGAGCAGTAATAGGCATTTTAAAAATGGAAAGAT
>JBIQMJ010000168.1:0-9672 GCA_044463445.1 Segetibacter koreensis | reverse complement strand
AAGATAAAAAGTTTCAGATGAAAAAATTAATTACGATTGTTTTCTGTTTCTTAATCACATGTAGTGTTTATTCGCAGATAACCTTACCGCAAATTATCAGGGACAGTATGATTTTGCAACGCGATGCGAAAATTAATATTTGGGGTTGGGCATCAAAAGGTGAAAAGATAAACGTAAAATTCAATGGAAAAACTTACAGAACGAAAACCGATGAAGATGGTAAATGGAAAGTGCAATTATTGCCAATGAAAGCCGGCGGACCTTACACGATGGACATTTCAGCCAAGAATAAAATTCACCTTCGTGATATTTTAATTGGCGATGTTTGGTTTTGCGCAGGCCAATCCAACATGGTGCATCAAATGAAACTGCACAGCGTGTATTATCCGGATGAAATTCCCAACGCACATTATCCGGAGATAAGACAATTCTGGGTTCCGAATACGACTGATTTAGTGAGTCCGCAAAAGGATTTACCGGGCGGTTCATGGAAGTGGGCGAATCCTGAAAATGTCGCAGACTTTTCTGCAGTAGCTTATTTCTTTGCAAAAGATTTGTATCAAAAATATCACATACCCATTGGCATCATCAATGCTAGCTGGGGTGGCATTCCAATTGAATCAATGATGAGCGAAGAAAGTCTGCACTCCTTTCCTGACATTCTTAAAACGGTCGAAAAAAATAAAGACACTGCTTATGTAAATGGCATTAATCGCAAAGTTTTTGAAGCTTCACGGAATATGAAAAGACCGGAAGATAAGGGCCTCATTGAAAAATGGTTTTCTCCTTCTTATGTACCTAAGGAATGGCACAGGATAGCCATTCCTGGTTATTGGGCAGATGAAGGCGCAAAAAATTTGAACGGCGTCGTTTGGTATCGCCGGGAAATTCATGTGCCTGCTTCCATGACAAAGGTTCCGGCAAAAGTGTTTTTGGGAAGAATTGTAGATGCTGATGAATTGTACATCAATGGTGTTAAAGTCGGTTCTACCGGATATATGTATCCGCAACGCCGTTATCCAATTCCTGAAAATGTTTTAAGGCCTGGGAAAAATTTATTCGTGGTTCGTGTCACCAACAATTTCGGTAAGGGTGGATTTGTTCCTGATAAACCTTATGAATTAATTGCAGGAAAAGATACCATTGACCTGACAGGTTACTGGGAATATAAAGTTGGATTATTAAATGCGCCGCACCGTGGCGGCAGAGGCTTTGGTGGTTTTAGTATTGCCTTGCAAAATCAGCCAACTGCTTTATACAATTCAATGGTTGCTCCTTTAATCAATTATGGGATTAAAGGATTTGTTTGGTACCAGGGCGAAAGCAATACCAGCAAGCCTGATGAATATGCAAAGCTGCAACCGGCGATGATTGCTGATTGGCGCAGCAAATGGAATGAAGGCGATTTGCCATTTTTATTTGTACAGCTTCCTGGCTTTGGTGATTATAATTATCTTCCTTCAGAAAGCCAGTGGGCGTTGTTTAGAGAAGCGCAGGCAAAATCATTATCAGTTCCCAACACCGCAATGGCTGTTGCCATTGATTTGGGAGAATGGAATGATATTCATCCAGACCGTAAGAAACCGGTTGGCGACAGGCTTGCACTGGCAGCCGAAAAAATCGCCTATGACGAAAATATCGTGTATGCAGGACCGTTATATCAATCTTCAAAAATTGAGGGTGATAAAGTCATTATCTCTTTCACACATACTGGCACCGGATTAAGCACCAATGATGGCGAAGCGCCTTGCGAATTTGCCATTGCCGGAGAAGATAAAAAATTTGTTTGGGCCGATGCAAAAATTGATGGTGACAAAATTATCATTTCAAGCGAAGATGTTCCCAATCCAAAATATGTGCGTTATGCCTGGTCGGATGCCCCGATAAATCCAAATCTTATAAATAAAGAAGGATTGCCGGCAGCTCCTTTCAGAACGGATGAATAAAAATATTTGTATGAAAAAATTAATTAGGGCAAATTACTTTTTCAGCTTATTTGTTGTTTTACTATGCTATTCAAAATTATATAGCCAGGCTATTCCTCACCTGCAGCAAAAGGGCACCACACAACAATTAATCGTTGACGGAAAACCGTTTCTAATCCTTGGCGGTGAATTGGGAAATTCAACTGCATCGAGCCTGGATTACATGCGTCCTTTTTGGAAAAAGTTTAGGGCAATGAATCTAAATACGATTCTCGTTCCCGCCTATTGGGATTTAATAGAACCGGAAGAAGGAAAGTTTGATTTTACTTTAATTGACAGCATTCTTCATACCAGCCGGGAAAATAATTTGAAAGTAATTCTGCTTTGGTTTGGCTCATGGAAAAACAGTATGAGTTGTTATGCCCCGGCGTGGATCAAAACGAATGAAGAACGTTATCCCCGCGCCCAAAACCGCTCCGGCAAAGGATTAGAAATACTTTCCGCTTTCAGCAAGAATAATTTGGATGCGGATAAAAAAGCTTTTTCCCAATTGATGAAGCATCTAAAAAAAAATGATACATCACAAACAGTAATAATGGTGCAGGTGGAAAATGAAATTGGAATGTTGACCGAAGCAAGAGAATATACAGCCGATGCTAACAATGCTTTTAAGAGTAAAGTGCCAAAAGAATTGATGGATTATTTGATTGCCAACAAAGATTCGCTTGTTCCTGAATTAAGGCAACATTGGGGGAAAACGAATTTCACGACCAAAGGAAATTGGGAAACTGTGTTTGGTAAAAGTTTGGCAACTGATGAATTGTTCCAGGCGTGGTATTATGCAAAATATGCGAATGCAGTTGCGGAAGCAGGAAAGAGAGAATTTCGTGTACCCATGTACGTTAATGCCGCATTGAATTATCGAAACGTGCAGCCCGGGCAATATCCCAGCGCCGGGCCTTTGCCGCATTTGATAGATATCTGGCAGGCCGCAGCGCCAGTAATTGATTTCTTATCTCCTGATTTTTACAATCCCTATTTCATGCGTTATTGCGATTTATATACAAGAAGAAATAATCCATTATTCATTCCCGAAATAAGATTCGAACCATCAACCGCAGCAAAAGTTTTTTATGCAATTGGGCATTTCCAAGGAATGGGTTTTTCACCCTTCTCTATTGAATCTGCAGAACACCCCGAAGAAGAACCCATCGCAAAAAGTTATTCCATCTTATCACAATTATCACCGGAAATATTAAAGCATAGTGGTACAGGAAAAATGGAAGGTGTATTGCTCGATACATCCAACAAAAAGCAGCAAATTGTTTTAGGGAATTATCAACTCATTGTTTCGCATGATTATGCATTGGGCTGGGCGCCGGAAGCTAAAAATCCGGATTGGCCAATGAGTGGCGCGATTATTATCCAGCAAGACGATGACGAGTTTATTATTGCCGGAACCGGGGTGGTTGTTACGTTTACGACAAGCAACTCAAATAATGAATCGGTTGGAATTCTGCAGGCTGAGGAAGGAATTTATAAAAATGGTAAATGGGTTCCGGGAAGAAGAATGAATGGCGACCAGGATCACCAGGGCAGGCATATCAGAATTCCTGTTGGCGATTGGGTAATTCAAAAAGTGAAATTGTATCAATACAAATAATACAAAGCCATATAAATTTCAACGCATGAAGAAGCTTTTTCTTTTTTTAATTGCCATAATATTTTCAGAATTTATTATTGCTCAAGACACAACCATTAACGGTGTTTCCTATCTGAAGCCTGTAAATTTTACATCGCAGCAAAACCAGGAAAACATGATGAAGCAGTTGGGCATCGAATCGCTCCGGCCCGGGCCCAGTGGAAATGAATCCGCGCCCAACCATGCGAATTATGATACGACAAAAGCAGACCCATGTCCTAAACTTCCAGAAATTCTTACCACAAAAAATGGTAAAAAGGTTACCACTCCTGAAATGTGGTGGAAAGTGCGCCGGCCAGAGATTGTAGAAGATTACGAACGCGAAGTATATGGAAGAATTCCTAAAAATATTCCTGAAGTAAAATGGACTGTAAAAGTTACCGACCGGGAATTTATCCGGCGTGGATTCATACCGGTTATCGCAAAAGAAATTGTTGGTCACGTGGATAACAGCGCGTATCCGTTAATCAATGTTGATATTAAAATGATGCTGGTCGTACCAACAAACGTAAAAGGCCCTGTCCCTGTTTTAATGATGTTTGGCCAGCCATCGTTTCCTTCTCCTGCACAGCCATCGAATGATGACATGGAAACTTTGAATGCCACGTTCAAAGAAATGATGATAAAAACCAATCCTGCTGTAAAAGAAATTTTTGAAAAATATCCTGCCTATTTACCCATTACAAAAACCACCATCAATTTTTTTGCACCACAGACCGGCGAGGCATCTCCCACAGAACAGTTGCTCGCAGCGGGCTGGGGCTATTGTACTATTGACCCAAACAGTATCCAGGCGGATAATGGTGGTGGATTAACCAAAGGAATAATTGGTTTGGTAAATAAAGGCCAGCCACGCAAGCCAGATGATTGGGGCGCTTTAAGAGCATGGAGCTGGGGCGCAGCCCGGGCATTGGATTATTTAGAAACAGATTCTTCAGTTGATTCAAAAAAAGTAGGTATTGAAGGCGTGTCGAGATATGGAAAAGCGGCGTTGGTTACTATGGCTTTTGAACCGCGTTTTGCGGTTGGATTGATTGGCTCTTCAGGGAAAGGTGGCGCCACTTTGCTTCGGCGTAATTTTGGCGAAGCAGTGGAAAGCCTCACTGGCGGCGAGTTTTATTGGATGGCCGGAAATTTTTTAAAATATGGCGCCGAAAAATCTTCGTTTGGAAAAACGACCGGTTGCGATCTCCCTGTAGATTCTCATGAACTGATTGCATTGGCTGCACCACGGCCATTATTTATCAGTTATGGTATTCCTGAAAAAGGTGATGCCAACTGGCTCGATCATCGCGGAAGTTATATGGCAACCGTAGCAGCCGGAAGTGTTTATAAATTATTAGGTGCAAAAGATTTGGGTGTGGGGAACGATTATATGAAAGAATATAAACCACCCGTAAATGTGGGTTTACTGGATGGGCAGCTCGCCTGGCGTCAGCATGATGGGGGACATACTGATGCACCGAACTTCAAATATTTTATTCCTTGGGCAACCAAAAATTTGAATTACGAAAAAAAATCAAAATAAAAATTTTAACAAAAAAATGAAAGGGCACATCAATATAAAAAAAGCACCGGTTATTTTATTCATAATTCTCTTGTGTAACGGTAATGCATATACGCAAACGGACACTACGTGGAATCATACAAAATGCGCTGTGGTGCTCACTTATGACGATGGATTGAATATTGATCTAAACAATGTAATTCCCGCTTTGGATTCTCTTGGTTTAAAAGGAACTTTTTACATTTCCGATTATTTTTACGGGTTAAATGCACAAATAGACGGCTGGCGAAAAGCAGCAGCTGAAGGTCACGAACTTGGCAATCATACCATCTGGCATCCATGCGATGGAAGCCTGCCCGGCAGGAGCTTTGTAAAGCCCGATTATGATTTGCAAACTTACACTGTGAACAGAATGGATAATGAAATCCTCGCGATGAATAATATTTTAAAAGTCATTGACGGTAAAGAGGAAAGAACATTTGCCTTCCCGTGTGGCGATATGAAAATTCATGATTCTGCCTATCTTAATTATTTGAAATATAAATTTGTTGCAGCCCGTGGCGTTACGCCTGAGATGTTGCCGATTGATAAAGTCAATTTAAATAACGTAGGTTGCTATATGGAAAACGGCGCCTCTGCGGACGAAATGATTGCCTTGGTAAAAAAAGCAATGCAAACCCATACGTTGCTTGTCTTTCTTTTTCATGGCGTCGGCGGCGAACATAATTTAAACGTTTCATTACAGGCACATAGCGGGCTGTTACATTTTCTAAAACAAAACGAAAAAGACATCTGGATAGCGCCAATGATAGAAGTGGCTAAATTTATAAAATCAAAACAATAGGGCTGCTTCAGCAGAATTAAATTACGCTACTCCCGTATTTGTCCATTCCCTTTTATCAACCACTTTTCTGTAACTAATTTTTCCAAAGCAAACGGGCCGCGTGCATGGAGCTTTTGAGTGGAAATACCAATCTCTGCTCCAAGGCCAAATTCTTCACCATCTGTAAAGCGGGTAGATGCATTGGAGTAAACGGCTGCTGCATCCACTTCCTTTAAAAACCGTTCGCATTGTTTTTTATTTTCTGAAACAATGGCCTCCGAATGCTTAGTAGAATATTTTTGAATGTGCTGCAAAGCCTCATCTGTATCTTTTACAATCTTCACTGCACATTTAAGGCTTAAAAATTCCCGGCCAAAATCTTCCGCTGTTGCCACAGCAAGATTAGGATATCCTTTCAATAACCGGTGGGCTTTCTTATCCGCAAAAATTTCAACGTGATATTTATCCATTCCCGGTTGTAATTTTTCCAGGAATGCAGGAGCAATTTTTTCATCTATTAAAATCGCATCCACCGCATTGCAAACGGATGGTCTGGAAACCTTTGCATTTACCACAATGTCAACTGCTTTTTTTAAGTCCGCTTCTTTCTCCACATAAATATGGCAAACACCGGCGCCGGTTTCAATTACCGGAACGCGGCTGTTTTCGCGCACAAATTGAATAAGGCCATCAGAGCCGCGTGGAATGATCACATCTACATAGTGGGTAGCCGAAAACAATTCTTTTACTGCCTCTCTGTCGGATGGCAGAAGGGTTATACAATTTGGGTTAATATCATTTTTCAGAAGAGCATTTTTAATAATTTTAATCGAAGCCTTATTCGTTTCGTCAGCATCACTGCTTCCTTTAAGCAGGCAACCATTTTGGCTGCGCAGGCACAAGGCGGCAATGTCGAAAGTTACATTTGGCCTTGATTCAAATACAGCGCCTACCACGCCCATCGGGACGGAAACTTTTTGTAATTGCAATCCATTGGGTAACGTTCTTTCCTGCAATTTTATACCTCCGGGGTTGGGCAGTTTGCTGATGTTACGAATGGCTTTCGCAATGTTTTTTATGCGTTGTTCGTTCAGCATTAAACGATCATTTCGCGGATTATCCGGATCCTGTTTTGCGAGGTCTTTGGTATTCGCTTTCAATACCGTTGCGGCGTTTTCCAAAAGTCCGTCGGCTATCGACCGCAAGGCAGCTTTTATCTGCTTGTCGGAGCAGTTGCGCAAATCAATCGAGGCCTTATATGTTTTTATGATGAGAGGTTCAACGGGTTGCATGTTCTGTTTTTTTGATTCGAATATTTGGTTTCCTGGCCTTACCCCCAACCCCCTCTCCTTCGGAGAGGGGCCGTGGAGGTTAGTGCAGAAAGTGTTTCATAAAAAAACAATAATTTTTAATCGGACAATAATATTAAAAAAGCACAATGTCATCTGCATGCGCTGCCATCACGTGTTTTACGTGCAGGTTTTGGCGCAGTGGTTCCGCCGCAATCTTTACCTTAGCCACACCGATAATTTTTTCTTCATCATTCATTATCTGTACCACTTCGCCTGCTGCAAATTTACCCTGAACATTCGTAACGCCAACGGTCAATAAACTGCGACGCTGTTCCAATGCCTTCACTGCGCCTTTATCCACTGTAATGCTGCCAATAGTGATGCTGCCACTTGCCAGCCATTTTTGCCTTGCTTTTAAATTGCTGCGCTGCGCTGTAAATATGCTTCCATTGTTGCCCGCAAGCGCGTCAGCAAAAGGGTTGATGCCCGACAAGCCACAAATAATCACCGGGATGCCCAATGATACCGCTAACCGGGTAAACGTGAGTTTGGAAACCATGCCTCCAAGTCCAAGGCTGCTTTTTTCTTTTTTTACATAGCCCATCACCTTGCTGTCAATCTTCCCGACAACAGGAAGGATCTCTTTTTTTTCATTTAAGAAGCCGCCTGCTGAAGTGCAAATAATAAGATGCGCTGCGTTGAATCCAATGGCAATCAAAGTGGCCAGTTCATCATTGTCTGAAAACTTTAATTCAACATTGCTTACCAAATCATTTTCGTTTACAACAGGTAATATTCCATTGTTCCAAAACGCTTCAAAGGTGTCTTTCAGTTGAAGAAACTGCGGGCGGTTACTGAAATGATGTCGCTCGCAAAGCGCCTGCGCCACGGGGATTTTATAATCGGCAAAATATTTCTGATACAATTGTATTAAAATGGGATTGCCAATAGCTGCGGCGGCTTTTCTTTCGCTTAAAGTTCCTTTATAATGTTGGATAAACGCTTTGCCGCTGCCTACTGCGCCGCTGCTCACCAGCACTACGTTATATGTTTTTGACAAATCGGCAATAGACGCCGCCACTTTTCTAATGACCGGTTTTTTAATCACTCCATTTTCGTCAGTTATGGATGCTGTGCCGAGTTTAATTACAATTACCTGCTTTTGCATCCGGCAAAAATATTGATTACGGGATAATTAAAAACGTGGGTTGGATAATTATTAATTTCTCAGTAACGGGTTTGACGCGGGGCAATTGCTTCAGGTTTTCCATCAAAATAAAAATTATGGTAATTTATTGCTTTATTATATTTCTAATTCTCATATCGTTATAGAAAGGAATAATGATTCGACTTCACTCGCATCAATCCATACTCGGCAAACTCGATTGCTGCCCAACAACTTCTTTTACATTTTAAGTAGAAACCCGAATGATTAAGAAATGCCACTTTTAATTATCTTTAGCTAATACAATTTCAAATTCCTATATGAAAAATCAAACCAAGCCCAGGAGGCAATTCTTAAAAGATTCGGTTAAAGCCTCTGGCTTAATGATCATGTCGCCTTTGATTCCTAAAATAACATCCGCAGCAACCGTCGGAAAACAAAAGCAAATAATTACTGCGCCCAACCGTATCAAATTTGCGGTGATCAATATAAACCATTCACATATTTATGGAATGGCCAATGCCATTAAAAGAGGCGGTGGCGAATTAGTAGCGTTGTATGCCAAAGAACCCGATTTAACGGCTGCGTTTCTGAAAGCCTTTCCCGAGGCGAAACTGGCAAAAAGCGAAAATGAAATTTTAGAAAATCCTGCCATTCAATTGGTGTTAAGTTCAGGCATACCCGATGAAAGAGCGCCGTTAGGTATTCGCGTGATGCAGCATGGCAAAGATTATTTAAGTGATAAGCCTGGTATCACCTCTTTGGAACAAATGGCAGAAGTAAGAAAAGTTCAAAAAGAAACCAGGCGGATCTACTCTATCATGTATAGCGAGCGGTTTGAAAACAAGGCTACAGAAAAAGCAAGCCAGTTGGTAAAAGCGGGCGCCATTGGTCAGGTAATTCAAACGGTAAACCTGGCGCCGCATAGAATCGGCAAGGGGAGGCCGGATTGGTTTTGGGATAAAAAAAGATACGGCGGTATTCTTACAGACATTGGTTCTCATCAATTTGATCAGTATTTGCACTTCACCGGCACGGCCGAAGCGCAGGTTTTAATGTCCCAGGTAGGAAATGTGCATCATGCCGACAAACCTTTATTTGAAGATTTTGGCGATGTGATGCTTAGCGGCAATGGCGGCACCGGTTATATACGGGTTGACTGGTTTACCCCCGACGCCTTAGATACCTGGGGCGACGGAAGGTTGACCATATTGGGAACGGATGGATATATCGAGGTAAGAAAAAACACGGATATACT
>JBIQMJ010000167.1:0-9757 GCA_044463445.1 Segetibacter koreensis | reverse complement strand
AATCATAAGTGATTCTTCCAAGATAAGACATAAGCGCCCATTCATCAATTGCGGTAGTTCCGGGCTGTTTTACAGAATCGCGCAAATAGGTTTCATCCCATGATAAATGGCGGTATTGAGGTTTTAAAAAAGATCCGCTCAGGTAATTTTGTTCTGTATGTGATTTTTGTGCGGTCCAGCCGGCCAAAGCCGCCAGGTGGTTTTTACCAAAATTAATTTTATAGTTAATTGTTTGTTCACTCAGCCAGGTGAGGTTATTTGTCTTGGTTTGGTTATTTTGACCCTGGGTTTGCCGGCCATAAATGGTAAGAAATGGATCAAGAAAGAAATTATATTTCTGATCCAGGTAATCCAAACCAAAATGAGATGAAAAAACCAAATCTTTGGCAAGAGTGACATCCGCGCCTAAATTGGATAATAAATGATTATCATAAGTTTTATTATATCGGCCTAAAATAGCTCCGTAAGGATTTTCCCAATTGTTTCCAAAAGGATTATAACCAATGGTAGAATCAGCATTAAATTTAGGAACAGTCGGTGGCGTTTCAAGGGCAGATAAAACAACGCCGCCACGGGCTACGCTTAGATTATCATCCACGCCATTGGTTTCTGAACGTGACATTAAAGTACTGGTAGAAAGGCTAAGCCATTTATTTACTTTGGTAGTCAAATTAACTCTTCCTGTAAAGCGATCAAATTTGGCTGGCTCGATCATTCCCGTCTGATTAAGATAGTTAAGGGAAATGTAATGAGTGGTTTTTTCACTTCCGCCGGAAAAAGACAACTGGTAATTTTGCTGATGGCCCTGGCCAATAACTTCCTTTGGCCAGTTAATATTGTTTGCCTGGATCAGCGAGTCAGTAATCGTCCCCGGGCCTCTTAATTCATTCGCATAATCCTGGTATTGTTTGGCATTGAGGACTTTCAGCATTTTTGTGGGTGAGGTGGTTCCATAGTACGCGCCTGCACTTATTTTTGATTTGCCAGGCACTCCTTTTTTAGTGGTAATTACCACCACCCCATTGGCGGCGCGTGTACCATAGATTGCAGCAGAAGCAGCATCCTTCAAAATGGAAATGCTCGCAATGTCATCAGGATTAAATTCTGAAATATCAGTAGTAGGTATCCCATCCACAATATACAAAGGATCATTACCGGCGCTGATAGAAGAGGAGCCCCGGATGCGGATACTGAGCCCCGCAGCAGGCTTACCTGAATTGGACGTAACCTGCACTCCGGCAGCCTTTCCCTGCAAGGCTTCTCCTGCGTCAATGATAGGGCGATTCTCAATATCTTTCGAAGTAACCACACCCACTGCACCTGTCAGATCTTCCTTCTTTTGAGTACCATACCCAATAACAACCACATCGGTTAATGAAGTTGTCAGCGGTTGTAACACGATATTTATTGTAGTTTGGTTATTAACGCTGATTTCCCTGGTTTCAAATCCAACATACGAAACTACCAGCACCGCATCGGGCGGCACAGAGATACTGTAAGACCCATTGGCCTCTGAAGTAACTCCGGTGGTGCTTCCCTTTACATGTATGGAAGCTCCGATTAAAGGGCTTCCATCCGCTCCTGAAACCACACCCGTAACCGTAATATTTTGCGGGGTTTGTAATTGAACCGATTGAATCACCACCAGGTTATCCGGCAATAATTTGTATTTCAAATTCGTATTTTTCAAAAGGACATCCATGGTTTGGGAAATGGTGAATTCCCGGATATTTAGGTCCACCCTGGATTGTAGCGCCGGAAGATCGGTGTTATACAAAAAACGGTAAGTGCCCTGTTTTTCTATTTTTTGAATAACATTTTCAATTTTTGTATTCTTCATACTCAGGGAAATATTGGGCTGCGCTTTAGTATCGGCGTTTGTTTTCAATATTCCCAGCAGAAAAAAAAGAAGGGTGAGTCTCATGATTAAAAGAGCTTTTGAAAATTCTTTTGAGAAATACCGCAAATGCGGATGTCTTTTTTTCATACATTTATATTTAGGGTTAAAAAATAAAATACCTTTTAGAACGGGTAATTAAAATTTTTTAGCTGCGCGGAGGATACTGCAATATCCTCCGTTTCTATTTTTGTTTGTTATTGTTTACTTTTCACTAATCCATAATCTCTACTACTTCATCATTGATTTTATAATGGAACTTTACGGTCAATTGTAGCGCATTTAAAGCCTGCTCAATCGTTTCGTTTTCAAAAATTCCGTTGAAATGATACTTTTCCAAGTCTTTGCTTAGAATATTGATTTTTACCCCATACCAGCGCTCAAATTTTGCGGCCAGTTTATTAAAATCATCACCATTAATCACCAATCGGTTATAAAGCCATGAGATTTCTTCTTTAAGACTGTCGGGCTTGTTGGCCGACAGTGTTGAAATAGAAATATCCTGGCCTGCCTCATATTTTTTCAGCGAATCATTGGTTTCATTTTTTGTGGGAGCCAAATTCTCTTCTTTATCTTTTCTAAAAACCAATTTTTCATTGGGCTTCAAAATTACTTTGGGTGCAGAGGGATCGTCTTTGGTGTACACCTCAATACTTCCTCTCAATAAAGTGGCTTCAATAGTTTGATCCTGTTCGTAGGATTTTACATTAAAAATGGTACCGAGCACTTTAATATCAATACTCGAAGTATGGACTATAAAAGGATGAGCCGCATCTTTGGTTACATCAAAATAAGCCTCGCCTTCCAAATCCACTTCGCGCACATTTTTATTAAAATCTCTACGGTAAGTTAGCCTCGAGGACCCATTTAATCTTACCACCGTTCCATCAGGCAAAATAATTTTAGATTTAGAACCGGGTTTCACAAAAACCTGTTGTAGCTTACCGGGAACGGAAGGCGTATCATCAACATTTTTTTTAAACAGAAACCCAATTGTCAATATTAAAATAACAGACGCCGCCACATACAGCCAGGCATATTTATTCCGATTTATTTTCCTGACCGGTGTAAATGAATTTATATTTTCTTCTTCCTCTTCCGCATCTAAAATGAGATGGAATCTTTCTTCTTCCATTTCATCTGTGATATTCAGAGAATCGCTTTTTCCCTTCCAGAAAGAAAGAATATGGTCTGCAATTTTCTTTTCTTCAGGATGGTCAATAAAATAGTTATCCAATTCTGTCAAATCATGCAGTGAAGCTTCTCCGGAAAGTTTTAGCGCCAATAAATTCCAAATTCTGCTGTCGGGATGCTGCATGAAGTGAACTGTCTTTCTTATTAAGACAGTAAATCAATATTTATCCCCTAAAAAAATTTTGGATTTATTTTTTTGGATTAGAAGAAACAGGAGTTTTTTCCAAATCTTCTTTAATAATAAAAGCAATGCGGCGGATGGCAATTGTCATTTGAGCTTCTATGGTACTGACAGACAAGTTCAAAATTTCAGACACTTCTTTATATTTTAGGCCGTCTTCCCTTATCAATTTAAAGATCATTTTGCAGCGTGGTGGCAGGGTTTCTATTGCACTCTTGATCTTTGTATAAGTTTCCCTATAAATCAAAATCTGGTCAGGAGAGAGTGGATTTGCCAATTCAATATTGATCGCATCAAATGGTTGCGTGATATTTTCATAAGCCTTGGAAGAAAGATAATTCAGGCAGGTATTTTTAGTGGCAGAGTAAATATAAATTTTTACATTCCGGATGTTTTCAGCATTTTTTCTATTTTTCCAGAATTTGATAAAAACATCTTCCACTAATTCTTCGGCCACTTCTTTATTCCTCGTTAAAACGAAAGCAAATTGCAAAAGTTTTTTATAAAATTGGTGATACAATTGGCGAAAAGAGGTCTGGTCACCTAATGATATTTGGGTTAAAAGTTTTCTTTGATTGCCTTCACTGAAATTGGCATCCGGATTCATTCCCCTTTTATTTTTAGAAATTCAAGCAATAAGATTTCACCTGATTTGTTTTGTAAAATTAAACGAATTCAATTATTTGTTTCCAAATATTTGATTTGAAACGGGAACCAGGCATTTGCGAGTCCACTTCTAAAAATTTTCTAAATCGTGTCTTCTTACAGCCGGGCTGTTGACAGTAAATAAATAAATAGCAGGTTTTTTTATTCTTTAAATTTTAGCCAATGCGCTTCTGCATACACACACTATTCGATACATTTTCATACTGGCCGTAGTTAGGAATAACCTCATAACCGGATTTCTTGTACAAAGCAATTGCTTCAGGCTGCTTTTTACCGGTTTCCAATAGGCAATACGAATAGCCCAATTTTGCCGCCCAATTTTCCAGTTGTTGCAAAATCTGAAAGGCAATTCCTCTTCCCCTGAAAGCCGGCATCACAAACATTCTTTTTATTTCTACCGCTTGCGCCGAAAATTTTTTAAATGCGCCTGCAGCCACGGGCTGCTCATTTGCATAAGCAATAATAACATGTTTGATGTTTTCTATTTTATTGAACTGGTCATAAAAAGCATGTTCCTCTCCATCTCTTATTGCAAGCTCTTTATCAAGTAGCGAAACAAGTTTCTTAAAATCTTCATTGGACGAATTAGTCCGGATGAAAGTGTACATAATTTGAATGCCTTGTTTTGTTCTGCAAGTTTATCATTTTCCTTTTAAATATTCTTACTTTAATCAATAAGCCAGTCCAATGCCTTTTTCCGGTATCATCAACCCTTTAAAGCAAACTATTTCTAATTTGAAAACATATTGGTAGTTTTTTTGTAGTCTCATACTTTAAACTGATCAAAATATGAATGAAAAAATTACTCTTAAAGGATTGTGGCATGTTTTGAAAAAATCTTTTAAGGGTTTTTCGGATGACAGAATAACCAAGATGAGCAGTTCGCTTTCCTATTATACTATTTTTTCTCTTGCACCTTTGCTGATCATTATTATTTCTTTGAGTGGAATATTTTTAGGCCAGGACGCAGCAGAAGGAAAAATCTATGGTCAACTTTCCGATTTTGTCGGATCAAATACTGCCTCGCAATTGCAGACAATGATTCATAATGCATCGCTTTCAGGGAAAAGCAAATTCGCCGCTATTATTGGTATAGTAACTCTTGTAGTTGGTGCTACGACTGTTTTTGCTCAAATTCAGGATACTATTAATTTTATCTGGGGCATAAAACCAAAGCCTAAAAAAGGTTGGCTCAATTTTTTAAAAAACAGATTCCTTTCATTTTCTGTAATCATCGGTCTTGCCTTTTTATTATTGGTTTCTCTGACAATTTCGGCCATAGTAGATGGATTCAGCGCATCGCTGCAAGCACGTTTCCCTTACATAACTGTAGTGGTTTTATATATTGTCAACACAGTCCTTACTTTAGTACTCACCACTCTAATTTTCGGGGCCATTTTTAAGGTGCTGCCAGATGCAAGGATCCGGTGGAAAGATGTACTGGCCGGCGCTGTCACCACAGCTATTTTATTTATGCTTGCCAAATTCGGAATATCCTATTACATCAGCAAAAGTAATGTGGGCAGCACTTATGGCGCCGCGGGTTCATTGGTCGTTTTATTGTTGTGGGTCTATTTTTCAGCAATGATCCTTTATTTTGGAGCTGAGTTTACCAAAGCGTATGCGGTAAAATTCGGCACAGCCATTGTTCCTGAAGATTATGCGGTAACTACCAAAACCATAGAGGTAGAAACGGGAAAAAAATCTATCCAGGAAAAAGAAAACACAGAAATAAAAACAAAAGAAGTGAAAAAAAAATCTGAAGAAAATTGAGATGATTTTTACCTTCCTCAGTGAAGCAGCAAATTTCAGCAATTTTTATTTTGGAAGATTTGCATTCTTAATCAGATAATAAAAAGGAATTGGTTTCCCTGCGTTTTATATTCAGGATTTCAGCCTTCAACGGGATCAGGATTATTAATTCACAGCCATTCCCCGGGCTTGAAAAAACCGTAAGTTCTCCATGGAATAATTCTGCCCGCCTTTTTATATTGGACATTCCGATTCCTTTTTTTTCACTGTCAATTACAAATCCTACTCCGTCATCCGCAATTTTCATTTTAAGTTTTTGATTAGAAATTACAAGTGCCACCTGGATTTGTTTGCATTTGGAATGAGTGGTAATGTTTCTTAACTGTTCCTGTAATATCCGGTAAAGATTGAGCTGAAGGTCCCGATCTATATCTAATTGGGCAATCACAGGATCAAAGAAAAGAGAGATTTTGTATTTATTTTCAATATTTACAGTATTGAGTAAAATTTCAAAAGCTTCTTCAAGGGTGGAATCATTAAAAAAAGCCGGGGCCAGCCGGTGTGAAAGATTCCGTATTTCCTGCGTGGCCAGGCTTATATAATTCCGGCATTGCTCAAATAATTCTATGCCATCCGGGCTAATAGATTTCTTTAATACGCCCATGCTTATATGAGTGGTGGCAAGTATTTGGCAGATGTTATCATGCAATTCTGCACCCAGCTCATACCGTTCGTTTTCCTGCGTTTTGATGATTGCTTTAGTTATTTGCTCTTCCACCAAATTTTTTTCTGTAACATCAGTAATGATCACCAGCCGGAATTCCTTATCCTTAATTTTGATAAAATTAGCCTGGATCTCCACGTCCAGTAATTCCCCTGATTTAGTAATGTGGTGTGATTTTTTATGAAGGGTTTGCTTATTTCCTTCATGCTTTTTTAATGTATCTAATAATATACTTTTGTCTTTTTCCTGTCTTACATCAAAAACAGTCAGGTTTAAAAACTCATCTGCCGTATAGCCATACAGTTCTATGGCAGCGCGATTTACCTGGACAAACTTAAAAGATTGTAGGTCGTATATCCAGATAGGTTGAGGATTCAGCCGAAATAAATCACTGTATCTTTTTTCTGATTCTTTTAGTTCATGCACTCTCTTTTTTCTTTCAAGGCAATAGAGAATGCTCTTATACAGCGAAGAAGCGCTGAGATCATTTTTCAATAAATAATCAGAAACTCCAAGAGAAATTGACCGGATGCTGAATTCCATGTCCGGAAAATCAGTAAGAATGATTACAGGTGTATCGCCACTAACCCTCAGAATATTATCAATCAATTCATCCCCGCTTTTGTCGGGCAGGGAAAGGTCCAATAAAATAATATCAAACGAATTTTCTTTTTTTAAATATTCGACAGCCTGCAGAAAAGTTTTCGCCTTTTCGATCCGGGGCGATTCAATTTGCTCAAACAAATAATCATGGATGAGAGTTAGATCACCCGGGTTGTCTTCAATAACTAAAATATGATACTTAATTGTGTCTTTGATCATGTAGAGGATGTAGTTTTCATGGGGAGCTTTACAATCGAAAGCCAGAAATTTTCAATTCTTGAGATTACACTAAAGAAATTTTCAATATCAACGGGTTTGGTTATATAGCAATTTGCATTGTTTTCATAGCATTGAATGATATCCCTTTCCGAAGACGAAGTGGAGAGTATAATCACCGGAATATGCATGAGGTTTGAATTGCTTTTTACAAACTGCAGCACTTCTATTCCATTTCGCTTTGGAAGATTCAAATCGAGCAGCATAAGGTCCGGCTGGCTGACATTGAAATAATCTCCTTCCTTATTTAAAAAATCCATAGCCGATTTCCCATCTCTTACCACACTGATATCAGTAATTACTTTGGCATTTTCAAACGCTTCGGTTGTCAGAATTACATCTCCTTCATTATCTTCCACTAATAAAATGTGAATTGGTTTCATGGAGAAATTGTTTTTTGTGGCAAAAAATATAAGGAATATTGGCTTTAGTCAAAGATAATTGATAATAATCAATAAAAATAATTGCCGCGCGCTTCCCCTACTTGGGGATTGTAAAAATAAAAATGCTTCCTTTCTTATCATTAGGCTCAATCCATATTTCACCTCCCATTGCATGGATGATCTTTTTTACTATGGCAAGGCCGATGCCTGTGCCAGTATACTCTTCTTTATTATGAAGTCTTTGAAATAAATTAAATATTCTCTGGTAATAATCCGGCTCAATACCAATCCCATTATCTTTTACCAGAATTTTCCATTGAGATTCTTCTTCTTCGGCTTCCACCTCAATACAGGGATTTTCATCTTTGGAATGATATTTTATGGCATTGCTTACCAGGTTCTGGATTACCTGGCTTAAAGGAGTTTTATAACCATTCACTATGGGTAAATCATGAAATCGTAAAACGGCCCCGGTTTCCTCAATTTGTTTTTTATAAAGCGAGCCTACTTCTTCCATTACTTCATTTAAATCTACTTTTTCCTCTTTATCTTCAAACCTGCCCACTTTTGAAAACTCAAGAAGATCAAGGATGATCTGCCGCATTCTTTTGGCTCCATCTACTGCAAAATAGATATACTGTTTTCCTTTTTCATCAAGAATATCACTATATTTTTTTTCAAGTTGGGTCAGGAAACTGGAGATCATTCTTAGCGGCTCCTGCAAATCATGGGAAGCAATGTAAGCAAATTGTTCCAGCTCTGCATTGGAAGTCGCCAGATCCTGTGCAGTTTTTTGAAGATTCTGGTTTAATAAGTTCAACTCTATCTGAGCCATTATCCGGTCTGTTATATCTTTAAAATAAACCGACAATCCCCATTTGGAAGGGTAGCCGCTTATTTCAAACCATCTATCCAAATTCCGGTAATAATCCTCAAAAAATACCCTCGTTCCTTTTTGAAGAGCCTCATGATATTTTTTGTAGGAAAGAGAATCCACATAATCCGGAAAGATATCCCAAATGTTTTTTCCTAATACTTTACTTTTTGCTATTCCCAACATTCTTTCGGCTTCACTGTTCCAGTAAGTTATAATCCAGTTTTTATCTACCGTAAAAAAACCATCTCCGATACTTTCGAGGATGGCATTTTTTTCTTCATAAAGATTTATTATTTCAAGTTCTGCTTTTTTTGATTCGTCTATATCCTGGAAACTTCCATAAATTTTTACACATTTCCCGTCTTTGATTTCCGCTTTTCCAATCGTCCTCATCCATTTTAGTTTCCCCGTGTGGGTATATATTTGAAGATCATCCTGCCACGAAGTTCCATGCTCTATTGAATCTTTAACTCTTGCAATGATTGTGTCCCTGCTGTACCCTTCTTTAAAATGCCCTATTCCATCTTCCAGGGAAGGTTGGTAATCGGGCCCGGTTTCACGAATCTCTTTGGTGATATCTGACCAGTAAACTGTTGAATTTGCTACGTCTATTTCCCAGCTCCCAATTTTGGCCAGCCTGTTCGCTTTATCCAGTAATTGGTGCAGAGTTTTATTTTCAGAAATATCCTGCATCGCCCCGACCAGTCTAATGGCTTTTCCTTTTTCATTACGGATTATTATACATTTATCTACTACAAATGCATATTCGCCATTGGCTTTTTGAAATCGGTATTCACTCGTCCAATGGGTGGCGCCGCTCAAAATTGATTTTTGGATTAAGTTCATTACAGCATCGAAATCTTTAGGATGAATGTGGTTATTCCAAAAATCAGGATCTGAATTAATTTTAGAAAGCTGGTAACCAAAAGTGCGGGCAAATCCTTCTCCCCAATAATTTTTGTCTTTAACCAGATCCCAATCCCAGATTGCATCAAAAGTTGCCATTGTTACATAGTCAAATCGCTGGTTACTTTCTTCAAGAGAAAGTTTCAACAATTTTTCTTCAGTAATATCCTGGAAAGTGCCTTCCAAAGAGAATGGATTGCCGTCTTTATCTTTAATCAATTTTGCTTTGCCATTCAACCACTTTATTGCACCATCGTTCATAACAATTCGAAGTTCAATATCCAGCAAAGCTTTTCCT
>JBIQMJ010000166.1:0-9923 GCA_044463445.1 Segetibacter koreensis | reverse complement strand
CAAGAGCAATGGAATTTTTGGACAAGGTGGGCCTTTCAAAAAGAAGTCATCATTATCCTGCACAATTGAGTGGTGGCGAGCAGCAGCGCATTGCTATTGCGCGTGCATTTTCCAATCACCCTTCTATTTTATTTGCAGATGAACCTACCGGAAATCTGGACGCAGAAACCAGTGATAAAATCGTTGATCTTATTTTTGGTTTAAACCGCGAAGCGGGAACTACGTTGATTTTGGTAACGCACAACGATGAACTGGCGGCGCGAACGCAACGAATTATTCATTTGAAATCAGGAAAAATTTTTTCGGATGAGCTCACCAAAATAGCCAATTGATTCCATAAATTGTAATGCTCAGCCACAAGATAAAATGAAGAATCAAACACAAACAGCAAACGAACAAATAACCGGAAATTCTGATTCGCTTCAATTTCGCTGGCTGTTGCAAATGGCATGGCGCGACAGCCGAAGAAACCGTTCAAGATTGTTTCTTTTTATCTCTTCTATCATTTTGGGAATCGTTGCCCTGGTGGCCATTTACTCGTTGGGAAATAACTTAAGCGATGAGGTAAACAACCAGGCAGCGGCCTTGCTGGGCGCTGATTTGGAGATTTCAGGGAACCAACCGGCGCCGCAAAATATTCAAGCTCTTTTGGACTCGCTGGGGGGCTCACAATCTGAACAAAGAAATTTTGCTTCCATGATTTTGTTTCCCAAAAACAACGGAACAAGATTAGTGCAGGTGCGCGCGCTCAGCGGACAATTTCCTTATTATGGATCTTTGGAAACCCAACCTGTTTCTGCCGGCAATTCATTTAGAAACAAGCAACAGGCTTTGGTAGATGAAACGCTGATGTTGCAGTTCAATGCCAAAGTGGGCGATTCTATCAAAGTCGGTGAAGTCACTTTTGCCATTGCAGGCAAACTATTAAATGCGCCTGGCCAAACCGGTTTCTCGTCCTCAGTTGCGCCCATCGTTTACATCCCTTTGCGCTTTCTAAAAGCCACCAACCTGATGCAAAAAGGCAGCCGTATCAGCTACCATTATTTTATCAAACTTCATCGACAGGTAGATGACGGAAAATTAGTGGACAAGATAAAGCCCACTCTTGAAGAAAGCGATTATAATTACGACACCATTCAGACGCAGAAAGAAGACACAGGCCGCTCATTCAGCGACCTTACTAGATTTCTGTCGCTGGTAGGTTTTATCGCGTTATTGCTGGGCTGTACGGGCGTTGCGAGCGCCGTGCATGTGTATGTAAAAGAAAAAATAAATTCTATCGCCATCCTCAGGTGCCTTGGGGTGAGGGCATCGCAGGCATTTATTATTTTTCTTTTACAGATCGTGTCTGTTGGTTTTATCGGCTCCTTGGTGGGAGCAGTTTTAGGTGTTGTTGTGCAACAATTTTTGCCTTTTATCCTAAAGGATTTTCTTCCTGTTGCGATTGCCACTACCATCTCATGGACTGCCGTTATACAGGGAATTATTTTGGGAACCATTATCTCTGTGTTGTTTGCACTGCTTCCTTTAATTTCTATCCGGAAAATATCACCATTGCAGGTTCTTCGCGCTTCTTTTGAACCTGTAACCAATAGAAAAGATTTTCTAAAGTGGGTGATCTATCTTCTCATCATTTTATTTGTGTATGGATTTTCATGGATGCAAATTGGTAATCCCAAAAACGCTTTCTATTTCACATTGAGCATTGCTGCAGCTTTGGCTATTCTTGCTGCCATTGCGCGTTCGCTCACATGGCTGGTTAAAAAATTTTTTCCTTCCTCATGGAGCTATTTGTGGCGGCAGGGATTGGCCAATTTATACCGGCCCAACAACCAGACTACCATTTTAATTATTGCTATCGGGCTGGGTACCGCGCTCATCAGCACTTTGTTTTTTATACAATCTATTTTGCTTACCCGTGTTACGATTGCGGCTGGGGAAAACCAGCCTAATATGGTTTTGTTTGATATTCAAAGCAGCCAAAAAAAAGGTGTGGCAGGGCTTGTGAAGCAATTTGATATGCCGGTAAAGGAAATGATCCCGATTGTAAATATGCGGCTCGAAAAAGTGAATGGTATTTCCGGATCAGAGGTAAAAGATGACTCTTCCCATCAACTTTCCCGGCATCTTTTCTCCAGGGAATACCGTGTCACCTACCGCGATTCGCTAACGTCTACTGAAAAAATAACGGAAGGCAAATGGAGCGGTACAGCGCCCGCAAAAGGGCTTCCGCAAATTTCATTTGAAGAAAATTATGCTAAGAGAAATGGCCTTTCGCTTGGCGACACGCTTACATTTAATGTGCAGGGCGTGATGGTTAACACCGTTTTGGGAAGTATGAGAGATATAGACTGGAGCCGCATTCGCACCAATTTTTTGGTAGTGTTTCCGAAAGGCGTTGTTGACGATGCGCCGCAATATGAAGTGATATTAACCAAGGTGCCCTCGCAGCAGGTTTCTGCAAAATTTCAACAACAGATAGTGCAACATTATCCGAATGTTTCCATTATTGACCTTGGCCTGATCTTAAATATTCTTAATGCCATCATGGAGAAAATTGGTTTCGTGATCCGTTTTATGGGTGGCTTTAGCATCCTCACCGGCATCGTAGTTTTAATATCTTCAGTGCTCATCAGCAAATACCAAAGATTGCAGGAAAGCGTTTTGCTTCGCACACTTGGCGCCAGCCGAAAACAAATATTTGCCATCACTGCGCTTGAATATTTTTTCCTCGGTGCTCTCGCTGCGCTCACCGGTATTATATTGGCGCTTGCCGCAAGCTGGGCTTTGGCGCATTATTTTTTCGAAACTTCTTTTCATCCTAACCTGGTTCCGGTTTTAATTTTAGGAATAATCGTGTGTGCTTTAACCGTTATAACGGGATTAATAAATAGTTTTGGATTATTGAACCGGCCGCCGTTGGAAGTGTTGAGGCAGGAGGTGTAATAGAAATGACACCTTTTCAAAAGGTGTCACTTCTGGTTCCGAAATAAAAAATCAAAGAATTTATTGTTTTACCGTGATTAATTCTACAGCAAAATCCCTTAAGATTTTTTACCGTCAATAAAATTAATTCCGCAATAGATTTATTTTCTGTCGTAGTGTATTGAAAAAGCGGTTTCTTTCCTTTTCTCCTATTTTACTTATGAGGGTAGAGCGGGCAAGAAGAATATTAAACGAATCCAACACGCTGGCAGAGAAGCCGGGATTTCTTGTAAATAAATAATGCAAAACGCTGTAGGTAACCATTGTAAGGTATTTGCCATTAAGACTGATCACCATGGTATTATTGCCCAATATCAATTCATTCACATAAAACTGGATCGGGGCTTTATATGAAACATCGCTAGTCCCCGGCATGAATTTAACTCCTTTTTCAGCCTGGAGTTGAAGATGGCCAATCGTCTTATGAAATGATTCAAGTACTAATTCAAAGTCTGCCTGAGTTTTAAAATTCCCTGCCTCCTTGTAATAAGAAATTTGGTTGATCGTGCTTTGCATGCTTTCAAGATTCCAAAGTTCAAGGCTGGGAATCTGGTTGTATTCCTGTAATATCTGCTGTCCTATTTTAAAGCATTCGATAAAAGGAAATTCGTCAAATGAAAACGATTTGTCGTGGAGATCAGGATGCTGGTTGATTGTTTTCGACCAAAAAAAAGTTTTGAATGCCGCCAATTCCGGGAAAAGATAAAAATTCCACAGAGTAGAATCTTTACACAAATAATTCATTTCTTTTTTTTCAAATGAATTAAAATATTTTAATTGTTCCAGCATATTGGACAGGTAGTCCTCAAATTCAACTGAAAGGCCGTTCATTTCCGGCGCTTTGAATAATACCGAATCCTCATTCAATTCTAACAAGTGATCCAATGATAGCTGGTAATGTACGCAAATCTCTTTGAGCTCATTTATGGAAAGTTCCTTCTCTCCTCTTATCCTGCGATAAACACTATCCGGGCTAAGATGGAGAAGATCGCCTAATTCATCCACCATAGAAAGATGAGCCGGAATAACTTCTTTCAGATAACCAAAAAGCTGTAATTGAAGATTGTCATTTTTCATCGTAAACTAAATTTACAATAAATCAATAATATAGAATTTTTATTTATGTGTTTCTGCAATAAAAGACAATTACCGTACTGATCTTTTGCAGCGACAAATAAAATAGTATACTAAGTTTCCAAAAGTTGCTAATTGTGAGTTTGAAGCAGTTCTACAAGGCGTATTTCAATTATGAATCGGTAAATCATCCATTTAGGTTTGTGCTGAGAAAATGAAAAAGTTATACCGATTTTTCACTCAGTACCAAATTGAAATGATATGAAATATTTTTTTACGGTTGTTGTAATGATTTGCATCAATTTATCAGCTACAGCACAACATTCAACTTATGTTTCTTCATCTGTTTATAACACTCAAAATGCGATGCCTTTTGGAAAATTCTCCGGCCTTTTTGAAGGTGTATTGCATCCGGGAATGGAATTAGGTTATGGCAAAGATGTTTGGCGAAGGGCAAAAAGCTTTTGGTTTCTCGAACTGAAGTTCGGATTATTCTATCACCGGTATGTGCAATACGGCATCCCCCTATATCTTGATTTTGGCTACAACCATGCAATTGCTGACGGCGTTTCTATAAAAACGTCGGTAGGTGCCGGCTACATGCATTCTATTCCGGCAGCCGATAAATTCAAACTCAACAGCAACGGAGAATATAAAAACAATAAAGGCATCGGGCGCATGCAGGCGATAGCCACATTTGGATTGGGATTAGAATATCGTTTGAAATCCACTGCATCCGGACCGGTTGTGATATTTACTAACTATCAGCAGCGCATACAATTTCCTTTTGTAAAATCGTATGTGCCGCTTCTGCCTTATAATAGTTTTATGATTGGTATGCATTTGCCAGTTAAAAAAATTTGATCAAAAAAGACAAACTAATATGAAATCTTATTTAATTCTCCTTTCGTTAGTGTTGGTATTTGCAACGGGTTGTAAAAAGTCGCAGATATTAGAAACGAGAAGCATAGGCCCTGATGCTCCCTGGACAGATACAAGTAGCAAACATCCGAAAGACGCAGCTTTTAAAGTGCTCATAGAAAAATACAGAAAATTGGGCTTACCCGGAATTTCACTTTTAGTAAATGATGCCCACGGAACATGGATAGGCGCTACCGGTAAAGCCGATATCGGAAATGATATTGATTTTGTGCCGGGAACAATTTCTAAAGCAGCGAGCATTACTAAATTATTTATGGGGACGCTTGTATTTAAGATGATGGAAGATTCGGTAAAAACAGGAATGGGTTATAATGCACTTTACAAAAAAGTAAAAGAATGGCTCCCTTCAAGGATTGCAGACAAACTGCCCAATGGAAATCAAATAACATTGGGGCAATGTTTGAACCATGAAACCGGCCTTCCCGACCTGATAGAAGAAGATAAATTTTATCTCGCTGTTCTTAATAATCCAAACAAGAAATGGAAACCTGAGGAATTGCTGGAATTTATTTATAACAAAAAACCCGATTTTACTCCCGGGGATACCGCAGTTTATTCTAATACAAATTTCATAATCGTAACCATGATATTAGAAGCACAGACCGGTAAAAAGCATGCTGACCTTTTAAAAGAATATATTTTGAATCCTCTTGGATTGACCCATACTTATTACCAGCCTTATGACAAACTTCCCAATTCAGTTGCCCAGGGTTATTATGATTTATATAATAACAACACCATTGTCAATGTGTCCAATCTTGTTACAGGAAGTGGAAATGGCTATGGCGGCATTTACAGTAATTTATTTGACCTGCTGAAATTTGAGAATGCATTATTCATTCAGAAAACATTATTAAAGCCATCGTCTCTGGCCATAATGCAGACTTACGGTAAAAAGGATGACACTAATTTTTATGGATATGGATTGCAGAAATCATACATCCAACCTGATGGAGAGTATGCTATCGGGCATAAAGGGCGGGATCTGGGATATTCAGCCAACCTATTTTATTTTCCACAAAAAGGGGTAACACATATTTTCTTCATCAATTACGGAACGGATGCAGACAGCGGGCTGAAGGATGTTTTTAAAAAATTTGTAGATGAACTTATCGCGCTCAGTTTGCAATAAGCTACCATTAATTAATCAACATGAAATCAAATGCAACTATAGGCCAACACAACATTTTCTAATCAAAAAAATTATTGTTATGAAAAAGATAATGACTTCCTGTTTCTTATCTATTCTCCTGTCCTGCATTACAATGTTTATCAATGGGCAAGGGTTTTCGCCAAATGTGCAAAACCGGTTGCAGGCAATAATAGATAGTTTCCAAATCAATCCATCCAATCCTTTTATCGGTGGAATGTCTGTCGTTATAAAAGTTGATGATCTTGCTTTGTGGCAAGGCACGACAGGATTTGCAGCCCGGAATGTGGATGCACAAAACAATTTGCTTCCTGGTGGCACGCCATTTACCAAAGAGACGCTTTCACGAATCTATAGCATCACAAAAACCTTTACTGCGCCATTGGTTTTGGAACTTGCCAAACAGAAAGTATTCAATCTTGATGATTCTGTTGGGAAATACCTTCCTATGCAATCTATTAATCCAGGCCTCGATGGCAAAGTAACTATCAGGCAATTACTGGCTCATGAAAGCGGCTATTCCGAATATACAGACGAGGTAAACCTGCAGATAGCAGTAGCGGCACAGCCAAACCGCGTGTGGACTCCTTTTGAAACATTGAGTTTTGTACACCAGGTGGCAGCACGCGGCGCAGTACGAAAATATTCAAGCACCAATTATATAACACTGGGAGCGATTATCGAAACGGTAACCGGAAAGCATGTAGAAGATTTTTACAGAGACCGATTCTTTCGTCCGCTTGGGTTAAACTCCATGTATCTCGCAGTAAGAGACCCCCCCGGCAGTGGCGTATTAGCTTCGCCTCATGATAATATAAGCGCATTCAACCCCATTTTTGAACAAACAGGTCAATCACTTTTTCCGGATACTATTACCAATATTTCGCAATTTCCTTTAACAGCAATAGCCTCTTTAGCTTTCACAGGAGGCGGCATTGTATCTAACGCAAAAGACGTTGCAGACTGGAGTTCAGCTCTTTTCAGCGGAAGAGCCACCGGCAAGAAAATTCTTAACACGATGCTGGAATCAATTTCCCAAACGCCGGATGAAGACGGCGACAGGTTGGGTTACGGAGTTATCCTTTCAAAAAAGATAAGCTCCAAATATGATTTCTATGGCCATGATGGAAATGCACCGGGATATCGCTCAATCATGTTTTATCAGCCCGATAAAAAGTTAACGATCGTTATATTAACCAATTATCATGGTGCTGATATCTATGCTATAGCACGGGTGCTATATGCAGCAATTCCGGATTTTAGCTGCGGAAATAAAAAAGAGGATAAAGTTCAGATTTGTTTTGAAGGAAAAAATCTTTGTGTACCAAACGCCGCTGCCTCCCACCTTATTCAGAAGGGAGCTTATCCCGGACCTTGTAATAAAGAATGCGAAGCTTCTTTGGTAACATCAAATCCCAAATTACAATATTTCCCTGTAGAGAATAACCAGATGAAAGTTTATCCTAATCCTTTTACTAATCAACTTTCATTTGAATTTACAGCAGCAGAATCATGTCAGTTAAGCATCCTCTTATTTGATATCAACAACAAATTGGTCGCAACCATTTTTAATGGAATGGTTCAAAAAGGTACAATGAAAAAAGTGAAATTTGATGGAGGAAATTTGCCAGCCGGAATTTATATAAGTCGTCTTAAAACAATAGCAGGGACAACAGAACAGAAATTGATACACATACGGTGAAGCCTACACGAAAATTTTAATTCTGAAAATAAAAACAGGTGTGTAGATTTTTTGAAGTTTTTATATCAACAGTTCCCTGGATGCAAAGTCTTTTAAAAATGAACCAATTAAAATTCATTAAAAAAAATCAAGATGAAAAGTAATCATTTGTTTTTCCTTTCAGTTATTTTAATCCAGTTTCTCTGTTGCAATAATTGCTTTAGCCAGATAAACCAGGATGATAGGTTAGTTTCCAATAGCGATAAATGGAAAATACACCCCAAAAAAAGTGTATTTGGCTTATCTAAACCAGTGTTTGGTGATTATACAACTCTGGACATTGTGAAACTGGATTCAGGCCATATGAAAAAGAAAACTAAAGACAGCGCATTTCTGTCTTTTGAATTATCAGGCCAGGAAGGAAGTGATTGGGATCAAAGTAAATTTTTAACGATTAAGAAAAACAAGATTTACAAATTACGACTCGCTTCAAAAGCAGATACCACAAAAGCGATTTTTTCGATTTCATCAGAATCAGTAGAAAAAAGACAAACCTTCCTGGGCATAATCTTAAGTAAAAATGACGAAGGGAAAAATGAAGTCTTGAATTATAATCGTGATGTTCCCGGAGCAATTATTACCAGTGATAATGACATACAATGGCAATTTTTCATTGGAGATTTTGCGGGGGCCAATATATCTTCCGGATATCTGAAAAATGAAAAAGATTCACTCACGATGCAATTCTATTCTTCATTCAATGCTGATCTTGTTTTGGTAAATACCGACGGAACTCATTTTGCGGCATTAAAATTTAAAGTAAAGCCTTTTTACACATGGATACGCAACAATTTGAAACCGCACTACCAGCAAGCTATTGCGGCTTTATTTGCAGTAATAATTGGCATTAAGGATTATTAATTTATTTAAACCTTTTCAACTTATTTTTTATTCATTGCTTCTTCAAACAAAATCGTACCCATGCAACAAAAACATCCATAATTAATTGTAATTTTTAAAATTAAAATCATTTAAAATGAAAAATTTATTGGGGTTAAGTTGTTTAGCATGCCTGCTCGTTTCATGCGTAAGTTCATTATATCCTCTTTCTGAAGATGCAAAGGATATAATTTTTAAAAAAGAATTAATTGGTACATGGAAAGATATAAATGGAAACAGTGTGTATATTGTCGACAGCATCAACACTGAAAATTGCATAAAATATAAAGTAATGGTGTTGGATTATGAAAATGATAAACAAGCAGCAGATACCAGCAATTTCCTGGTGATGTTGCTCAATATAAACGGGCATTATTTCTTTGATTGTATGCCGGATACAAGCCTCCCATTTTATGCTAAGAGGAGCAATGTAATCAGGCAAACCTTGATCCCCTGCCATTATATTATTAAAGTTTACAGCATTGACACGAGTTATATAGGTTTATCGGTAATGGATAAAGAAGCGCTATCTTTTTTATTAAAAAATAAAAAACTTACAATGAAGCATGAGGAGATTTCAAAGGATAATATTTTATTAACTGAAAAACCCGATATACTTAAACTGAAATTAATGGATTTAGATAATTCGTCTGTATATAACAGAGACAGTTTGGTGAAGGTTCAATAAAGTTAAACGCTTCATCGAAATGATTTTCACTAACGCATTTTATTGGGTGAATTTTCCATAATTTGAAATCTTGATCACAAATGCATACGGCGCCTTCATTTTATCGGGATCATAATCCGGAAGAGTAACTACCAAATTTTTTCCCTGCTGCTGCCATTGAAGTTTATTTTTCGTTGACAAAAAAGTGACCACTGTTCCTTTAGGCAATTGAATATCTTTTAAAATTATTTTTTTGCCTGCCGGATATTTGGGAAAAATAGCATACAGTGAATTGGTTGAAGCATTGTAAGTGTAAAATATTTCTTTTACTGCATAGCCTGGATCAGGATCTATTGTAAGCTTCAGCAAAAGATCATTATCGCCTTTTTTCATTTTGTAATCCTGTCTGCCGGCACTCCATTGTGAAGCAGTTTTCCATCGCTGCGTATTGTAGATAGCTTCAGAATTGATGTTCATCCAATCGC
>JBIQMJ010000165.1:0-9939 GCA_044463445.1 Segetibacter koreensis | reverse complement strand
TCTCTTCTGTTATATTCATTCAAAATTGTATTAAAATCTGTCGGCAGATACAGTTCTAATTCTATTTTTTTCCGGGCCGGATGTAACACATTTCTAAAATTTATCATTTTCATTCAATTATTACACAAAGTTAGAGCCACATATTGCGGTCGCCAATAATCTATATCAAGAAATATCATTAATATAGATCAATGATTTTAGTACAATGAAGAGGAAGAATTTTTTACAGTAAATAAAGAAATACATGGAATTTTAATTTTTTAAATGTCTTACCGGTTCGAAATTTTTTTTTAGTTACTCCTGCTTTTTCATTTTGTCTTATTATCTTACCACCCAAAAATATTTTTATGAATTTTCATTTAATATTTAAGATTCCTTAATATGCCTCATCCTCTTTTTCGCAAAAAAAGCATTTCTTCTATTTTAGCAGATGCCCACTCGGGGCTTTCGGATGCTACGCATTCTTCTTCCGGTTTGAAAAAAGTGTTGAGAGTGAAGGATCTTACTGCTATGGGGATTGCTGCCGTGGTGGGCGCCGGCATATTTTCAACCATCGGAAATGCTTCATTCCAGGGAGGGCCAGGCGTGGCTATTTTATTTGTGCTGACTGCCATTTGCTGTGGATTTTCGGCATTGTGCTATGCTGAATTTGCCTCGCGGATTCCTGTAAGCGGCAGCGCATATACCTATGCGTATGCTTCTTTTGGAGAATTGATTGCCTGGATAATCGGGTGGGATTTGTTGATGGAATATGCAATAGGAAATATTGCAGTTGCTATTTCATGGAGCGAATATTTTGTAAATCTGCTGGAAGGATTGCATATTCATATCCCTCATTTTTTGACCACAGATTATCTAAGCGCGTCAAGAGGTTTCAAAGAAGCTACAGCGGCTATTGCCAAAGGTGGTAACCTGGAAAGCCTTCCTTCAAATATCCGTGACGGATATTTGGCGTGGGCTAATGCGCCTCGTTTAGGAAATCTTAGACTAATCGCTGACCTGCCTGCCCTGGCAATTGTTTTTTTTATCACCTGGCTGGTATATACCGGAATAAAAGAAACCCGCAGAGCTACGAATATGATGGTAGTTTTTAAAATTATTGTTCTTCTTGCGGTTATAGCAATTGGATTTTTTTATGTAGCTCCGGCAAACTGGAGCCCTTTTTTGCCTAATGGTTTTGGGGGAATGATGAAAGGTGTTTCAGCGGTTTTCTTTGCCTATATCGGGTTTGATGCTATTTCAACCACCGCCGAAGAATGTGAAAACCCCCAGAGAGATTTGCCCAAAGGAATGATTTATTCCCTGATCATTTGTACGATACTTTATATTGCCATTGCTTTGGTATTGACAGGAATGGTTTCTTATAAAGATTTACAGGTGGGCGATCCGCTGGCCTTTGTTTTTAAAAGAATCGGGCTTAATCAGGTAAGTTATATCATCTCATTTAGCGCCGTCATTGCTACTGCAAGCGTATTGCTGGTTTTCCAGATGGGGCAACCGAGAATTTGGATGAGTATGAGCCGCGATGGTTTGTTGCCGAAAGCTTTCAGCCGTATTCATCCCAAATACAAAACCCCTTCCTTTGCCACTATCATTACCGGGTTGTTTGTAGCGATTCCGGCATTATTTTTAAATCTTACAGAGGTAACTGATTTAACAAGTATTGGAACTTTATTTGCCTTCGTTCTTGTTTGTGGTGGGGTGCTTTTATTACCAAAAAGAGAAGAAGGAGAGGCCGTGCCAAAATTTAAAATTCCTTATGTCAATTCTCAATTTATCGTGCCGGTCTTATTTATTATCGGCGTCATTTTTTTCTGGAAAAATTTTCTGAATCTTTTTGATTTTTCTTCAGAATGGGACGTTTTTAAAGAGAAATTGCCATTCTTTTTATTTGTTATTCTTTCCTTTGGAATTACTATTGCTTCTTTTGTAAAAAAGCTATCGCTGATCCCGGTTCTCGGGCTGGCGAGTTGTTTTTATTTAATGACAGAATTAGGATTTACCAACTGGATGCGCTTCCTGATCTGGCTCGTAATCGGCCTTGTTATTTATTTTCTTTATAGCAGAAAGCATAGCAAATTAGCCACGGACAAAATAGTGAAATAGGAATTTGACTTAAAAGCCGATTTACTGTAAATCTTTATTTTGTAAAGCGGAATTTAATCTTACAAAAGCTTCTATAGCGGCATACTTAGTCAATCCAAGGTTGGCAAATAAGTTGGCGGTATTAGCATTTCTTTCTTCGGCTCTCTGCCAGAACTCGCGCTCATCACTTCCCTGGAAAGGCACAGAATCTTTTTGGGATTGGTGAATAAAGATTCCATATCGTTTTTTCCTTACTTGTTCAGGGCTCATGGGCACAGCCATTTCAATTTCCGCAATATCCCATTCTTCCCAGGCGCCCTTATAAAGCCATACATAGCAATCGTTTAACCATTCATTATCTGGTTCATTTTTTATTACATCAAGAGCCGCTAAGATAATGTCGAGGCAAACTTTGTGCGTCCCATGTGGATCAGCAAGGTCGCCTGCGCAAAAAATTTGCTGTGGTTTTATTTTTCGCATAAGAGCCACAGTCAGATCAACATCTTCTTTTCCCATAGGTTTTTTTTCTATAGTTCCTGTTTCATAAAAAGGAAGATTCATAAAATGGATTTGATTATCTGTCAGGCCAACATATTTGCAGGTGGCACGCGCTTCGCAGCGGCGTATCAATCCTTTTATTTCTCTTATCTCGGGGCTATCCTGTTCAGTGGATTTTTTATCTTTAAGAAAATGGGACGAAGCCTCAAATACCTGTTTACTGATCGTATCATCGATGTGAAATATTTTTTCAAAACCTACTGCAAAATCAAGGAATCTTGTTACGAATTCATCTGTAACTGCAATGTTGCCACTCGTTTGATAAGCCACATTTACGTCATGGCCCTGGTCGTGAAGGCGCATAAAAGTACCTCCCATGCTGATTATGTCATCATCAGGATGAGGAGAAAAAATAATTACTTTTTTAGGAAAAGGCTCGCTTCTTTCAGGATGATTAGGAATCACTGCATTGGGTTTTCCGCCGGGCCATCCCGTAATAGAATCGCGAAGCATATAATACACTTCAAGGTTTATATCGTATGCATTTCCTTTCTCCACTAATAAATCACTAAGGCCTGATTCGTTATAATCATGATCAGTAAGGCTTAACACAGGTTTATTCAGTTGCATGGCCATACTTATTACCGCTTTCCTGATCATTTTTGGAGTCCATTCGCATTCGCCGGTTAACCAGGGTGATTTGAATCTTGTCAGATCTGAAGCTGCGAATTCATCCAGAACAAAAGAACAATCATCATGGTGTTGCAATAAAGAAGCCGGAATCTCCTCGGTTGGCTTGCCTTCTACTGCTTTTTGAATTACCGGGGCTTTAGTTTTGCCCCATGCCATCAAAATAATTTTGCGCGATTTCATAATGGTACTTATTCCCATCGTAATGGCCATCCTTGGTACCTCTGAAAGATTACCAAATTCCTGCGAATTGGCCATTCTTGTAGAATTATCCAATGAAATCAAACGGGTTTTGGAATACATGGGAGATCCTGGCTCATTAAAACCGATGTGCCCGTTTACACCAATACCTAATATTTGCAAATCAATTCCTCCTGCTTCATCTATTTTTCTTTCATATTCTGCACAATGTTCCTTGATTTTATCTTTTGGGATCATACCATTTGGAAGGAAATAATTGCGGGGATCAATATCAGTTTGTTCAAATAAATATTTGCGCATAAAATAATGATAACTGTTGAGGGCATCTGCCTCCATTGGGTAATATTGATCCAAATTAAAAGTAATCACGTTCTTAAAGCTAAGGCCTTCCTCATTATGCATTCTGACCAGTTCCGCATATAAGGATTTTGGAGTAGATCCGGTGGCAAGGCCAATCACGGCTTTCTTTCCCTGGGCATTTTTTTCTCTTATTAAAACTGAGATCAGCTCTGCGACGTAATGAGAACCTTCTTTTGGAGTTTTAAAAATTTCAACAGGTATTTTTTCAAGAGAATCAGAAAAAGAAATATTCGTCGGCATAAAATTTAAATTTTAAAATCTTGTCTAAAGGGAACAAAAATCGTAAATATATCTTGCTTTACTGCAGAAACATTTAATCTTTAATAAAAAAATCATTTTTTAATAACTTTAACATATTTATGATTTTTCAGGTCAAAATTATTATAATATCGATGATTAGAATAGAAATAAAAAATAATATTACACCCCTGATTTAACAATGAAATCTCCAAAAATTTTAAAGGTCAAAAAGAAGAAATCATCTTAAAATGTAACCGATTTAAGATTCTTGCAATAAATTTTTTTTCTTTGAATTTATCTCAAAGAGAAGTAATTAACATTATTATAATAATAATATATAATAATTTGGTTAATAGTAACCTTAATATTAAGGAATAGTTCAAGAGGAAAAGTCTCTAAAATAGGGTAAAAAATACCCACATTGGCATAAATATTGCCCAAATACTGCTAAGAAAAAATTGAAATAATACTAAAAAAATCCAATCTCAAGAATAGTGCCAAATCCGTCCATCGAATTTCAAAGGCTGATAAAAAACAAAATAAAATATAATTAGCAGGAAACTAATTATAAAAAATCCATAGGTATGAATAAAACCATCTTACTTACCCGTTTGATAATTCTTTATTTTATTTCTTTATTTTATCGTTCGATAACGGGCAAACCAATTAATAATCTATAAAAAACCTTCCATTAATTTAATAATCTATAAAAATCTTCCATTTATGAAAAACTTTTTCACAATCTCCTTTCTTTTCTTATTCACATTTTTTTCATTCAATTCTTTCGCGACCACTTATTATTTATCCAGTTCTTCCGGCAATGATAATAACTCTGGCACTGATCCATCATCTCCCTGGCGATCTATTAACAAATTAAACAGCTTTTATAATCTCAAACCGGGAGATAATGTCTTATTTAAAAGGGGGGATACTTTTTATGGAAGTATCAAGGTTAATAATTCAGGAAGTTCGGGCAGCCCAATCACATATGGCGCTTATGGCTCAGGAGCAAAACCCGTTATCACCGGTTTTACTACTATTACTTCCTGGAATAATTTAGGGAGTAATATTTGGGAGAGCAGCAATGCTGTTTCCACGCTCCCTTATACTAACATGGTGTCTGTAAATGGCGTAAATACTGCTATGGGAAGATATCCAAACAGTACCGGGCCGAATACCGGGTATCTTTCAATTGCTTCTCATTCCGGAAGTACTTCGATAACTGCCGATGGTGGTTTAGGATCCAATAATTGGACCGGGGCAGGTATTGTTATACGAAAAGAACGGTTTTGTATTGAGAAGGGCACTATTTCCAGTCAATCAGGAAATACTTTATATTATACTGATCCCAATACTTTTTCTGTTCGGGATCATTTCGGATTTTTTATTCAGAACGATCCTAAAACACTTGATGTTAATGGAGAGTGGTATTATAATCCTTCTACAAAAAAATTAAGAATTTATAGTTCTTCTACTCCCAATAATGTTCAAATAGCTTCGGTTGAAAATCTGGTTATTTTTAACGACCAGCAGGGATACATTACATTTGATAATATTGACTTTAAAGGTTCTAATTCAGACGCCCTTTATTGTGTTAGTTATGGTTCAAATCTAACGGTTCAAAACTGCGACATCTCCTTAACAGGTTTTTCAGGTATCTGGTGTGGTATGCCAAATTCTATAATTCAAAATAACAATATTAGCTATACAAATTACCTTGGTATAGTATCTACCCAATATAATGCTACTATCCAATATAACAATATAAAAAATATTGATATGTTTGAAGGAATGGATCAAAATTTATCTTCAGGAGGTGCTATTTCAACCACTGGGGCAAATACTGTTGTCCAATATAATACCGTAAATACCGTGGGGTATAGTGGAATTAAATTTGGAGGATTAAATACTAAGATTCAACATAATTTTATTAATAGTTTTTGTAATATAAAAGAAGATGGTGGCGGTATAGATATGAGTGCACGGGATCGTGCAAAAGGAAGCGTCATAGATGCGAATATCGTTTTGAATGGAATAGGAGCAGGACAAGGGACATCTCAACCCACTAATCTTGATTTCGGTGGAATATTTATTGATGCCTATGGAACAGGAATAACTATTACAAATAATACCGTTGCTAATGTGGCAACTTCAGGTATAAAACTTCATGGAACAAATAATATTATTGTAAAAAATAATACCTGTTATAACAACGGTGGATCTAGCTGGGCTAAAGGAGGCCTGCAAATGCTGTCGTCTTCACTGTATCCAATCCAAAATATTACTCTTCAAGGAAATATCTTTTTTGCAAGAACTACCCAACAAGTATCCCTTTTTGCGTATCCTCAAAGTATAGTAGGTTTTGGAACTGCCGATTATAATTATTATGCCAAACCTATAGATGGAAGTAATGAGATAACAGTTGATGGTACACAGTTTAATGTTGCTGGTTGGCGGATTTTTTCTGGCCAGGATGCAAATTCTAAAGAATCACCAAAAAGTATCACAGATCTTAATGATTTGAGATTCGAATACAATGCTACTTCTTCTTCCAAAACCATTAGTTTGGATGCTAATTATATTGATGTTAAGAATAATGCATATAATGGTTCTGTTACACTGGCCCCTTATACATCGGTTGTTCTAATAAAAACTGGTGCTAAACAGGTTTCCTCAGTAGCTGACACTATTGCTGACACCTTACTTCCTGCTGTAGATCCGTCCAACACTGTAAATGGAATAGATTATAAATATTATGAAGGAAGTGACTTTAGTATGGTTCCTGATTTTTCGAAACTCACCCCGGTAAAAACAGGTACAGTGACTAATTATGATCTATCTGCAATCCCTCATCGGACGGAAGGATATGCAGTAAGTTTTAGTGGGTTTATTGATGTTCCGGCAGATGGTCAATACACTTTTTATACATCCTCAGATGATGGTAGCTTGTTGTACATTGATAACCAATTGGTTGTAAATAATGATGGACTACATTCCTCACAGGAAAAATCAGGTTCTGTTGGATTGAAAGCTGGCAAACATGCCATTACAGTAGGATTTACTCAACAAACCGGAGATGCTTCATTGAGTGTTAGTTATTCAGGACCCGGCATCTCCAAACAAGTTATTCCTTCGACCGCTAGTTATAGAGTTGCCGATGGCCTTCTTCCTGCAGTAAATCCATCCAATATTGTAAACGGGATAGATTATAAATATTATGAAGCAAGCGATTTTAGTACAGTTCCTGACTTTTCGAAATTAACTCCTGTTAAAACAGGCACTGTTACGCATTATGATAATATTTATGTTGCAAACCGTTCAGAGGAATTTGCGATAAATTTTAGTGGATATATTGATGTTCCGGCAGATGGGCAATATACATTCTATACTTCATCAGATGACGGAAGTAAGTTGTATATAGATAATCAACTGGTGGTAAATAATGATGGAGAGCATTCTTTACAGGAAAGATCGGGGACGATTGGGCTGAAAGCTGGAAAGCATGCTATCTCATTAGGATATTTCCAGGGAAAGGTGATTGCTTCCTTAAGTGTCAGCTATTCAGGACCTGGCATTTCCAAACAGGCCATTCCTTCCACTGTTTGCTACAGAGTTGCCGATGGCCTTCTTCCTGCAGTAAATCCATCCAATATTGTAAACGGGATAGATTATAAATATTATGAAGCAAGCGATTTTAGTACAGTTCCTGACTTTTCGAAATTAACTCCTGTTAAAACAGGCACTGTTACGCATTATGATAATATTTATGTTGCAAACCGTTCAGAGGAATTTGCGATAAATTTTAGTGGATATATTGATGTTCCGGCAGATGGGCAATATACATTCTATACTTCATCAGATGACGGAAGTAAGTTGTATATAGATAATCAACTGGTGGTAAATAATGATGGAGAACATTCTTTACAGGAAAGATCAGGGACGATTGGGCTGAAAGCTGGCAAGCATGCTATATCAGTGGGTTATTTCCAGGGGAAGGTGATTGCTTCATTAAGTGTCAGCTATTCAGGACCTGGTATTTCCAAACAAGCCATTCCTTCCACTGTTTGCTACAGGATTTCAACAGTAAACAGCCAACGGAAATATACTGTTTCTACTGGTATTGAAGCCGTCTCTGATTCTATAAAGCCGGCAATGGCTCTTGATGGATCGAATTTAACAAGTTTAAAAGTAGGAATTACTGCTTATCCAAATCCTTTTACCAACTCGATTAATGTAACAATTACAGGGGAGCCTGGTACTTACAATTTATTACTAGTAGATGCATTGGGAAGAACTCTTTGGGTAAAAAAAGGAACTAAAGGTGATGGAACTTATCAGCAGATAATTAATACTTCTTCAATTCAAAAAGGAATATATTTCCTTAGGGTAATTCAAAATAATAAAAGTTCAGTAATAAAGCTTGAAAAATGACCTTAATAAGCAGAAAAGCTGATAGATAAAATAATAGTAATGGGCCGGGTTAAAAACCCGGCTTTTTTAATTTGTAGAGATAAACGCCTTATTATAATAAGTCCAATTTATTTGTAAATAATAACATCTTGATAGTTTATTATTAGAGGAATTAATTTCTATTAATTTAATTTCTGATTTTAAAAATCTGGGTTTTCCTTTAAACTTCTCATAGCTTTTGAAAAACAAAAGCATTCCCTAATTTCAATTCCCTTTTATTAAGTGGAATTATGCTCCCCAAACCTGACTTTTATTCCTTGGTATTGCAAGAAATTTTATTTTGATTTTTCTGAATTATCACAAAACTGTAATAATCCAAATTACTGCCGCTGCCTTAGTTAAATTATTTAGTCATCTGCGATAATCCAATTGAGGCTTTAAGACTTATTATCAATAAGTTAAGTAGGAATTGGAAATCTTTAAACTGTAACAATTTTTATTAAATGGGTCAAAATTAATTTTGAAGACCTGCCTGCCAAATACTATTTATTTCATTAGCGCGTTAGTATCATGAATATCATAATCAATATTCATTAATCCTAACCTGAAAATCCTGATAGCAAATAGAATTGCTATTTGATTTGAAAACCTATGAAAATATTTGTTCTGTTGCCAATTATTTTTGGCATATCACTGAACCTGTGTGCAAAAGCTTCAAAGCCTGTTACAGAAACTAATCAAATTCCAATAGCGAATGCGGGTCAAGTTGTGACAATTTATCTTACTCAAACCTCTACTGCAACTTTAGACGGTAGCGCAAGTTCGGGCGATTCTTTCCAATGGACAGAAATATCTACTGATTATATGAGCGGTGCAACCATCACTTCTCCTAATTCAAAAGTCACAACAGTAACCGGACTGCCACAGGGAATATTTTATTTCAGGCTATCTGTTTCATCAGGTGGCATTACAGCAACAGATAGTATGAAGGTAATTGTGGATTATGCACCTATCCCCAAAGGCGCAAGTTATACTTTGGGAGTTCCTATTAATCAACCGGCTTTTGATTATATGATTAACCGCAGGAATGATACTACTCATTATCTTACTTATCAATCAGGATATGAACAGTACTGGGCTTATTATTATCCGGATGGAAAGGGTACTAATCTTATTTATCTTGAAAGAGATAGAACAAATGGGATGATGATTGATAGTTTAAAAGGTAAATTCTATAATACCATTGAAAACGGATATGGAGGCTCTACTGCTCCCAACGGTACGAGATATGCAAGAAGCCAGGTAAATTTAAGAGGTCTTACAATCGATACCAATAAGACCTATATAATAAACTGGAAGGTTTATTTTCCGCAGAAGGTTAGTGACTATTGGTATCCTTCTAATCCTGCCTGGGCCAGGGTGACCATGTTTGATATACACGGTAATGATGATCTT
>JBIQMJ010000164.1:0-9964 GCA_044463445.1 Segetibacter koreensis | reverse complement strand
GTTTTAATCATTTTTCAAAATTCGATCCGAACGAAAATAGCAAATCAACATTCGATAGCCTGTTGAATATTTTCATGCAATTACTTACTTATACCAGCGGCGATGTAGGCGAAGCCCTGAGCTGGCTTACCGAGCTGGACAAGGAATACAACCTCACCAACGATGAATATGGAATGGGTGATTTTATTGAAGATTTAAAAGATAAGGGGTATATAGACGATAACAAACAAACCGGCGAAATTAAGATCACTCCAAAAACCGAACAGGGAATAAGAAAGCGAAGCCTTGAAGAAATATTTGGTAAACTGAAAAAATCCCGGGCAGGCAATCACAATACTTTCAAACCGGGAAACGGAGATGAAATCAATCCTGAGACCCGGCCTTTCCAGTTTGGCGATACGCTGGAACAAATTGATTTTACTTCTTCTATCCGAAACGCCCAGATCAATCATGGATCAGAAAGTTTTATGATGAACGAAGATGATCTCGAAATCCGGGAAACTGATTTTAAAGCTCAGACTTCAACGGTGTTGATGATCGATATTTCACACAGCATGATCCTGTATGGTGAGGACCGGATTACGCCTGCAAAAAAAGTGGCGATGGCTTTGAGCGAACTGATCACCACCAAATATCCAAAAGACACTTTGGATATTGTGGTTTTTGGCAACGATGCCTGGACAGTGGAAATCAAGGATCTTCCCTATCTTCAGGTAGGACCTTACCATACGAATACCGTTGCAGGGCTTGGCCTGGCAATGGATATCTTACGAAGAAGGAAAAATCCGAACAAGCAAATCTTTATGATCACCGATGGAAAACCTACTTGCTTAAAAGTGGGCAAACGGTATTATAAAAACAGCTTTGGAGTGGACAGAAGAATTCTGAACCGCTGCCTGAATCTTGCCGCACAATGCAAAAAATTAAAAATACCTATCACTACTTTTATGATCGCCAGCGATCCTTATCTTCAGAAATTTGTGACTGAATTTACAGAAACCAATAATGGCAAAGCATTCTTTGCATCACTTGATAGATTGGGCGCATTTATTTTCAGGGATTTTGAAAGCGGCAAGAGGAAAACAGTTTATTAAATTATTGGATTATTTAGTTTAGATTATTGAGAGGTTGAGGAGTTGAGATGTTTAGAGGACTATTCACAAAAGAAAAAAATCGGGAAATAACCAGAGAAAAAGAGAAAATAAAAAATGAATATCGAAAAAATAAAAACCTTAGGTGACTTAAAAGAAATTAATTACAAACCAAGATCAGTAAAAGAAGAAATACGTGAGAATCTTATTAAGAAAATGGGCAAAAAAGAAGTCACTTTCCGTGGCATCATTGGCTATGAAGATTCTGTAATTCCTGATACCGAAAGAGCTTTATTATCACGCCACAATATTTTGTTTTTAGGGTTGCGTGGCCAGGCCAAAACCCGAATGGCAAGGCAAATGACTGAATTGCTGGATGAATATATTCCCATTGTAGAAGGAAGTGAAGTGAACGATAATCCTTACCATCCGCTGAGCAAATATGCCCGTGACCTGGTAAAGGAAAAAGGAGATGAAACACCTATTGCCTGGATTCACCGAAGTGAGCGGTATGGAGAAAAACTTGCTACCCCTGACGTTAGTGTGGCCGATCTTATAGGAGACATTGATCCAATAAAAGCCGCTAATTTAAAATTGAGTTATGCTGACGAAAGAGTAATTCATTATGGCATTATCCCTCGAAGCAACCGGGGTATTTTTGTGATCAATGAATTGCCCGACTTGCAGGCGCGTATCCAGGTTTCCCTGTTCAATATTTTAGAAGAAGGTGATTTACAGATCCGCGGTTTTAAATTAAGGTTGCCGCTTGATATCCTGTTCGTTTTCACCGCTAATCCTGAAGATTATACCAATCGTGGTGCGATAGTTACTCCACTCAAAGACCGTATCGAAAGCCAGATTCTTACGCATTATCCAACCAACATTGAAAATGCTCTTTTTATAACCGAGCAGGAAGCATCGCTTCATAGTGACCAGATTAAAAAAGTTCAGGTAAGCGATTTGATAAAACGTTTGATAGAACAGGTTTCTTTTGAAGCACGTGCCAGTGAATTTGTGGATAAGAAAAGCGGTGTTTCTGCAAGGCTTACTATTTCTGCTTTTGAAAATGCAGTGAGTGCGGCCGAAAGGCGGGCCATTATGAACAAAGAAAAAGAAACACAGGTTTGGATCAGCGACCTCACCGGAATCATTCCCTCGATAACAGGAAAAATTGAATTGGTGTATGAAGGTGAACAGGAAGGTCCCTACCAGGTAGCTTATAATTTATTGGAAAAATCCATTCGTACCCAATTTGTAAAATATTTTCCCGATCCGGATTCATTAAAGAAAAGAAGGAATAACAGGGAAGCAGTAGTTACAGAAAATCCCTACAAGGCAATTACCCAATGGTTCGATTCCGGCAACCAGCTAAATATTTCTTTCGACATGAAAGATGAAGACAAAATACAAATGCTGTATAAGGTGGATGGTCTTTTCGGCTTGGTAAAAAAGCATTTCCCAACCGCAACTGCCAAAGAAAATGCATTACTGATGGAATTTGTATTGCACGGACTATCTGCTTTTTCTCTTATCAGTAAAAAAGTACTGGAAGGTAAAATTGAATTTAAAGACCTGATGGGAAGTATGATCAATCTCAGTTCGCAATCCTTCTCTGATGAAGAACTGGAATAATTGTTTTTGAAAAATCCGGATACACTTTTCAGGGCATTGGCAATCTCCTAAATTGTTATATTTAATAATAAATTCTTACAATAATGCCTCAAAAATATTTCGCCGCACGAGTATGAAAGTTTCTCATTTTGCCGTTTTGTTATTCTTTTCCGCATATTCATTTGGCTGCAATAGCAACAGCAATACGAAAGAATCAAACATTGATTCTTCGCTGATCGTAAAAAATTCTATTTCATCTGAACTTCCAAAAGGAAAGATTATAACCCATGTGATTTGCCAGGCTGACCCGTCAAAATCTTATGCGCTGTATATTCCGAATGACAGCAGCCATCAGCCATTACCCGTCGTTTATTTTTTTGATCCTCACGGAGATGGTTTGCTTCCGGTAAAAAAATATAAGATGCTGGCCGACAGTTTTCATTTTATCCTTGCGGGAAGTAATAATTCAAAAAACGGCAACACCTTCAATGATGCGGAAAATATTTTTGAAGCGATGAATGAGGATTTGCAAAAAAGAATTCCGGTGAATGGGGACAGAATTTACCTCTGTGGTTTTTCAGGTGGCGCCAAAGTAGCCACCTATCTGGCATTGCATCTTCCGCAAATTAAGGGTGTGATCGCCAATGGCGCGGGGCTTGAAGATATTACCCGTGCCGGAAATTTTACATTCAGTTTCACTGCTATCGCAGGAAACGGGGATATGAACATGACCGACCTGGTTTATATAGATAAAATTTTGGACAACACTTCAACACATCACCGGATCATTTTCTTTGATGGCATACATGAATGGGCGCCTCAAAGTGCAATGGATATTGCATTTAAAGGCTGGCAATTGGATGCAATGCGGGATAATGCCATTCCGAAAGATGATTCATTTATTAATGAGTTTGCGTTTCAAATGAAAAAAGTGATTGATAAAGAAATCAGTGACAATGAATGGATAAAGGCGCAACAAAATTGTAAGCTTGCAGCTATCCTGCTTGCCTGGGAAACCGGCCAGGCAAACTGGTTTAACAATAAAAAAAATTTAATTGAGAATAAGGCGTCTTATCAAAACGAAGAAAAAGAAAGGCAGCTATTATTACAGAAAGAAGATGAGATGAAAACTGTTTTCCAGCAAAAGTTTATGAATGGCGATAAAAATTATTGGACCAAAACAATCAATGATGTTAAAGAAAAATCAGAAGCAAAAACTGCGGAAGGCCGGATGTATCAACGGTTACAGGCTTACCTTTCACTGGCCTTTTATTCCATCAGCAACCAGATAATTAACAAAAATCAAAACAAAACTGCTGAATATTTTGTCTCTCTTTATAAATTGGCCGACCCCACTAACAGCGAAGCCTGGTATTTTTCCGCCATTCTGGATGCGCGGAATCAGGAGGATTTAAAGGCAAAAGATGATTTGGAAAAGGCCGTAGCCTTAGGTTTTAATGATAAAAGACGTTTGGAACAGCAGCCGGAGTTTTCTAACGGCAATGTGAAGATCAATATCAATGAAATAGAAAAAAAGATGAAATGATTGCAATGAATGAACGCAATTATAAAACAAAAAAGCGCCCGATTTGTTTACTTACTGGCAGGCAGGTTGCTTACTGTAGATATATTTTATTACTTTCTTTGAAAACATACTTTTAGTATATACCTTTAAAGAAACATTTTTATGAAAAATCTTTCTTTAAAAATGGACGACGCCATCTTTGATGAGACAGAAAAAATTACAGCAAGAATCAGTAAGAATCGTAACCGATATATCAATGAAGCTGTTCAATTTTACAACTTACTTCAGAGAAGAAAATTAATCTCACGGCAATTAAAAAAAGAATCGGCATTAGTTCGTGATGAATCAATGAAAATATTGGCTGAGTTTGAAAAGTTCCGGGATGAGGATTAAACAATATGAAATATGGATTGCCGATCTAAATTCCCGGTTTGGAACCGAAACCGGTAAAACAAGACCAGTGGTTATTATTCAAACTGATTTATTAAACCAATTTCATTCCTCTACTATTATTTGCCCGATCACGACAAACGTACAAATCAAATCTGAAATTTTAAGAGTACATCTTACAAAAGGAATGGCTAACCTGAAGGAGAATTGCGATATTATGATTGATCAGGTACGGGCAATTGATAATAAGCGCCTTTTAAAAAAGATTGGCCAATTATATGAAAAAGAAATTGGCGCAATCAGGTCAAACCTTTCTATCATTCTTGATTTATCTTCTTTTCTTTAGCTCATTTTAAAATCTTCTAAAAATTTAGTGGTAAAGTTTCCTTTTCTGAAATCCTCATTTTGCATCAGTTGAAGATGAAAAGGAATGGTGGTTTTGATGCCTTCAATAACATATTCGCTCAAAGCCCTGTACATGGTATCTATTGCTTCATCGCGTGTTTGCGCCATAGTTATAAGCTTACCGATCATACTGTCATAATAAGGAGGAATCACATAACCTGCATAGCAATGGCTATCAACACGAACGCCATGGCCGCCGGGCTGATGAAGCACGGTAATTCTTCCGGGTGATGGCCGAAAATCGTTGTAAGGGTCTTCAGCGTTGATCCGGCATTCAATGGCATGCATTTCAGGATAATAATTCCGGCCAGAAATTCTATCGCCTGCTGCAATTTTTATTTGTTCTTTGATCAGGTCATAATTCACCACTTCTTCCGTTACACAATGTTCCACCTGGATCCTTGTGTTCATTTCCATGAAATAAAAATTGCGGTTTTTATCAACCAGGAACTCAATCGTGCCCACGCTTTCATAATTGATAGCGGAAGCCGCTTTGATGGCGGCTTCGCCCATTCTTTCCCTGAGTTCAGGCGTCATAAAGGGCGAAGGAGATTCTTCCACCAGTTTTTGATGGCGGCGCTGAATAGAACAATCTCTTTCGCTCAGGTGGCAAACATTTCCATACTGATCTCCTGCAATTTGTATTTCAATATGGTGCGGTTCTTCCACATATTTTTCCATGTAGAGTCCATCATTTTTAAATGAAGCAGCGGCTTCTGCCTTTGCCGTTTCAAACGCCTTTTCTATTTCTTTTTCGCTCCAAACTACGCGCATCCCTTTTCCTCCGCCACCAGCGGTCGCCTTTAAAATTATCGGGTAACCGATTTCCTTCGCCGATTTTTTTGCATGGGGCACATCAGCTAATAATCCTTCGACACCTGGTACTACAGGCACTCCGGCAACGATCATGGTTTCTTTCGCTGTAATCTTATCTCCCATGGCATTGATCATAGCAGGTGTTGGCCCGATAAATTTGATTCCATGGTCAAAACATATCTGGGCAAATTTTGCATTTTCAGCAAGAAAGCCATAACCGGGATGGATTGCATCAGCATTGGTAATTTCAACAGCCGCCATGATGTGGGGAATATTCAGATAACTGTCTACACTGGCGGGTTTGCCAATACAAACTGCTTCATCAGCAAATTTTACATGAAGGCTATCCTTATCGGCGGTAGAATAAACAGCCACCGTTTTGATACCCATTTCTTTACAAGTCCGAATGATCCGAAGGGCAATCTCTCCCCTGTTTGCAATAAGAATTTTTTTAAACATTTTTTTAATATGCTAATTAGCTAATATGCTGATGTGCTAATATTACTAATCTCAGTTTTAAATTTTAAGATTTATTGTCTTTTTAAAATATTTTAATTGATTTACTAAAAAATGGAAAAGCTCATTACATAACTTAAAGGATTTTTCTTTTTAGCAGTTCCTAAAATCTTATTAAGAACCTTCTGAACTGATTCAAGTTTCAAAATTAACGAATCACATTCGGGGTATTTATTTGAATAACTGCATAATGAAAGCCAGTATTGAGTTTCATCAGCTTCTTTTGCAGCAATTTTAATTTTAGGAATAAAATCCGATTTACTTTGGGCATTTTGAGCTTCTGTAGAATTTGCGCCAATTGAAGTACCCGACTTAAGTAATTGCCTGCTGATGGTGTATTTCTTCTTCTCATTAAGAAGATCACAGTAATCTATAATTAATAATGAAAATTCGAAAGTGAGTTTTAAAATAGGATTTGATTCAATTTCTTCCTTTTTCATAAATAGTAATTTTACAGGAAAGTTAACCTGCATCAGCACATTAGCTAATTAACTTATTAGCTAATCAGGCAGGCTCTACCAAAAACAATGGCTGATCAAATTCTACAGGCGAGGCGTCTTCTACCAGGACTTTTACAATCTTGCCGGCAACTTCGCTTTCTATTTCATTAAATAATTTCATGGCTTCAATGATACAAACCACCTGGCCCACTTCCACTTCATCTCCCACGCTTACAAAAATGGGTTTATCAGGCCCTGATTGACGATAAAAAGTCCCGATCATAGGACTTTTTATGGTGAGAAGATTGTCTGGTTTTGCGGATCCCGGCTTATTTTCAGATGATTTTTGCGAAGCAGCAATATTGGCCTGGGTGGCAGGCTGCTGTATCGCCTGAACCGGTTGCATCACAGGCTGGCCAAAGATTTGTGCCGGTTCTTTTTTCTGTTTAATGGTAATCTTAAATCCTTCTTTCTCGATCATTAATTCACCGATATTGCTTTTATTGATCAGCTTTACCAATTCATGAATTTGTTTAATGTCCATATTGGATATTATATTTAGGTTATGGGTAACTTGCGGCTAAGTTACTTTATTAATTGAAAGTTAGACAGATAAATGTGAATAATAAATTATGTTGGCAGCGGCTTATTCTTTAACCCTTTCCACATATTCGCCGCTTTTAGTATTTACTCTAATCAATTCTCCCTCATTTACAAATAAAGGGACATTGACGGTAGCGCCGGTTTCCACAGTGGCAGGTTTCAGCGTCTTGGTAGCAGTATCACCTTTCACACCAGGTTCGCTGTAAGTTACCATCAATACAATTTTATCAGGAAGTTCAACGCCCATCGGCTGGTCTGTCTCTGTATTGATCAATACTGAAACTTCCTGGCCATCTTTTAAAAACTGGGGAGCATCTACCATTTCCGGAGCCACTACAATTTGCTCGTAATTTTCAGTATTCATAAAAGTATAGCCGGTATCATCTTTAAAAAGATATTGGTAAGGTCTTTTTTCCACTCTCACGGGATAAATCGTTTCCCCGCTGTTCCAGGTTTGTTCGATAGTGCGGCCATTGTCAACGCCTTTCAACTTTGCCCAAACTTTGGCAGCGGCGCGGGCGGTCTTATTTTGTCCAAATTCAATAACCGTGTATAGACTACCGTCAATTTTTAAAATCAATCCTGTTCTTATATCCGAAGTAGATGCCATAGAAAAAAATTTTTTGAGGCAGCAAAGGTAAAAGAATTGTTCTTATTATAATTCCGGAAAATCAAAAACGAGAGGAAGGGCGTTATTTGAATTTATACTTAATCCACTAAAGTATCTAAATTCTCTAACCTATTCTAAACTCCATTTCCTAAACAACTGCTAAACTACCAATGTAATCTTCTTCAAATTAAACTTTTACATAGCTTTATTAAAAATTTATCTGTGAAATACCTATTTGTTTTCATTACAGCAATCTTGATTTCCTCTTCTGCATTTTGTCAAAAAGATTCGACAGAGCAGCCGGCGCCCTATCTTCAATATCCCACCATTCCGGCTTTTACGCTTTATACAGCGCCCGACAGTACTGCATTTACCAGGGAGGATCTGAAAAAGAACAAGAATACCATATTTATTGTTTTCAGCCCCGATTGCAGCCATTGCCAGAATGAAGCAAAAATGATTACCCAAAATATCAGGCAATTTAAAAACACACAATTTGTAATGCTTACCTATTTGCCCTACGATGAAATGATGGCCTTTTATAAAGTATTTCGCATTTACAAATATCCACAAATCACTATGGGACGCGATACCAAATTCTTCTTTCCCATTTATTTCAGAGTAAGAAATTTGCCAGGCATTTATATTTATGATAAAAAAGGACATTTTAAAAAATCCTTCGAAGGAGATGTGAAACCTGAAACCATCCTGGCTGAATTGTAAATTTTCTTTTCGCAAAACATCAAAATAAAAAAGAGAATTATTTATTTGCCTGCTGGTTGGCATTGGTGATTTCACTGCTAATTAAATCCTAAAATCACTTCCCCATTTTCAACTTTGGAGATTTTTATTAGTTTTATAAAAAAATAGTGATGAAAAGTTTTTTGATTGTTCTTTCCTGTTTATTAATTTCTTACGGAGGATTTTCCCAAACAAAGGCTGCTACAGACAACACGCCTGAATACATAAAAAATCCTGCTATTCCTGATTTTACTATTTATACAGCGCCCGACAGCGCTACATTTACCAATCATGATCTCAAAAAAAACAAACCTGTTTTGCTGATGATCTTCAGCCCTGAATGCGGCCATTGCCAAAATGAAACGAAGGAACTGGAAAAAAACATTGACCATTTTAAGAACGTTCAGATTGTAATGGTTACCTGGCTTCCTTACCAGGAAATGATGGCATTTTATCATGATTATAAAATCGCCGAATATCCCCAGATCACTATGGGCTGGGATAAAAAAGATTTTTTTCTTCCTTATTACCATGTTCAGATGTATCCTGACCTGGTGGTTTATAGCAAAGAAGGCAAATACGTAAATTCTTTCAGTGGCTCCATTAATCTGGAAGATGTGGCCAGGGCGCTCAATCAATAAAATTACTTATCCATATATTCAAAATCACTTAGCGGAGTATCAATCTGCAGGATTTTCATTTGATCCTATGTTACGCTTTTACTTTCTTATTCTCAACCATTAAAATAATTATACAATACCTTTGGTGAATCATCTTATTTTTTAAAATTAATAATACAAGAAAATGAAAGTAACCGTAGTAGGCGCCGGTGCAGTGGGCGCTACCTCTGCTGACAACATTGCCCGCAAAGAGCTTTGTGAAGAATTGGTATTGCTCGACATCAAAGAGGGCATTACTGAAGGAAAGGCAATGGATTTTGCTCAAAGCCAAACTCTTTTGGGAAGCGATACGAAAATTATCGGGAGCACCAATGATTATTCAAAAACCAAAGGAAGCAATGTAGTAGTGATCACTTCCGGCATTCCACGTAAACCAGGAATGTCCCGCGAAGAATTAATTGGCATCAATGCGGATATTGTTGAAGATGTGGCCTTAAAAATTTTGGAGCAATCTCCTGATGCCATTTTTGTTGTGATCAGCAACCCGATGGATACCATGACCTATCTCGCTTTAAAGGCCACCAAACTTCCTAAAA
>JBIQMJ010000163.1:0-10002 GCA_044463445.1 Segetibacter koreensis | reverse complement strand
ATTCCAGGAAAAAACTTCGAGGAAAAATATTGATTTCTTAGGAATACTTTTATTGGCAATTGCTGTCGGCTCGCTTCAATATGTGCTGGAGAAAGGGCATGATGATGATTGGTTTAACAGCAATATGATCATCACGCTTACTGTCCTTTCTATTTTCGGATTTTTCTTTTTTATCTGGAGAGAGCTTACTTATAAAAATCCGATTGTAGAATTGCGGGTGCTCAAAAATGGGAACCTGCGAATTGGCACTATCCTGTCCTTTATTCTCGGATTTGGCCTTTACGGCTCAACGTTTATCATTCCCTTATATACACAATCCACTCTTGGCTGGACGGCAGAAGATGCAGGTTTGTTGTTTATTCCCTCAGGTATTGCCACAGCTTTCATGATGCCCATTATAGGAAAACTTTTGCAACGTGGCATAAAACAACAATACCTGGTAGCGGCCGGACTCATTACCTTCTTTCTTTACAGCTTATGGGCTTACAAAATTCTCACTCCTGATACACCTGCAGATGCTTTCTGGTGGCTCCTCATGTTCAGGGGATTTGGATTGAGCATGTTATTTATTCCTATCACCACGCTGGCGCTTTCCACCTTATATGGACAACAAATTGGCCAGGGAGCGGCATTTACCGGAATGATGCGCCAATTGGGAGGCTCCTTTGGCGTGGCGGTAATCACCACTTTTATCGCCAGGGCTAATATGACTCACCGTGTAGATCTGATTGGGCATATGGGAAGAAGCAATCCCGTAGTTCAAAACCATGTAGCCATGTTGCAGCACGGATTTGAAAGCAGAGGGATGACTCCCGACATTGCTCTTAAATCCGCCTATAAAGCGCTAGACTTTTCGGTTACCAAACAGGCAATGGTTTTATCATATATGGACGTTTTTCTTTATATAGGTATTTTGTTCCTAATTTGTGTACCCTTTATTTTATTGATCAAAGAAAAGAAAAATAAAAAAATAGATCTCTCATCGGCTATGCATTAGAAAAAAATACCAGCTATTTAAAGGAATAGAATATTCTTTTGGCAATCCAACCTGCAAATAAATTCGTACTATTATATTTGCATAAATGATAAAGAAAAATTGAGTAATCCTACATCAGAAAGAAAAGCCTTTTTCAAAAGAATCAGGGGAAAAGACACGGAAAATACCGCAGGGGCAGAAATGAGTTTCATGGATCATTTGGAAGTGCTGCGCTGGCACCTTTTTCGTTCTGCCATAGTCTTAATTATAGTAGCAATTTTTGTTTTTGTTTATGTCGATTGGATATTTGACAATATTATTTTTGCCCCTGCAAATAAAAATTTTGTTTCTTATACCGCGCTCTGCCATTTGAGCCATTACCTTCATATAGGCGATTCACTTTGTATGCCACCGATAGATATTCAGCTCCAGGGAAATACGGTCAGCGGTCCGTTCATGTCTGCCATCAGTATATCTTTTATTGGCGCTATCGTCATTGCTTTCCCTTATCTGGTATGGGAACTCTGGCGGTTTGTAAAGCCGGCTTTATCGTCCAAAGAAATCAAATATGCTACAGGCAGCATAGGCTGGGTTTCATTATGTTTTTTTACCGGAGCAGCTTTTGGTTATTTTTTGCTCGCCCCCTTTACCTTTAACTTTCTTGCTAATTTTCAGTTAGGGCATTTGGGCGTGTATAAATATATGCCCACTCTCGATGATTATATCGATACACTCACTTCTTTGATACTTGGCTGTGGGCTTGCATTTGAACTGCCTGTACTTGCTTATGTACTTTCTAAACTGGGATTGATCACTCCGAAATTTTTAAAAAATTATCGCAAGTATGCTTATGTGGTAATTCTGATCGTTGCTGCAGTTATTACACCTTCTCCTGACTGGACCAGTCAAACCATTGTGGCGGTTCCCCTGATCATTCTTTATGAGATCAGTATTTTGATAAGCAAAAAAGTAGACAATAAAAGGAAAAAGGAAGAAGAACAATGGGATTAATTTTCAGGCCTCTTAAACTTTTTAAAAATAGCTGCATCAAATAAAAGTTAAATCCGCCTGGCAAAGGGTTGCAAATTTTGTATGAAACGCAGATTTTTTTAGATTGCAATACCCCTGAAAATGAAAGCTTCTTTAAAATATATTACCTTTTTTTTCTTCTTCTTATTGATAATTATTTCAATCGTTCCCGGTAAACGACCCAATACCCGGAATTCTTATTTTAAAAATGAATCGGGAAAAAGCGAAGCAAAAACTAATTCATATTATATTATTATTTCCAAAAAAAGCTATGAACTGCGGGTTTACGATGATAAGGGCTGGTATGCTACTTATCCCTGCGTTTTCGGAAGCAATGATTTTCGTGATAAATATATGGCTGGGGATAAAAGAACCCCCGAAGGTAACTTTAAAATTATCCTGAAACGGAATAATGCCAAATGGAAATATGAGCTTTTATTAAACTACCCAAATCCGGAAAGCTATAAAAAATTTGATGAAAGAAAAGAAAAAGGACTAATTCCTCAAAACGCTCAAATCGGCGGCGGCATCGCCATTCACGCCACAAGACCACAGGAAGAATGGACAGTGGATTATTACCAGAACTGGACAGATGGATGCATTTCATTAAAGTATCGTGAAGCCGCAGATTTGTATAGTTATATTCCGGTGGGCACTCCGGTTACGATTGAAAAATAAAATAAGATTTCTTATTATTTGTTTGTTAACTGCAGGCTTCAAATTTTTATTTTAATTTTCTCAACCTATCCTACAAAACAATATTCTGCCTTCTATCACTTTTTTCCGGATAATCAGTATTAAAATGCAAGCCCCTGCTTTCATGCCTGAATTGTGCGCTTTTTACAATTAAATAACCAACAGTAATCAGGTTTCTTAATTCGCAAAGCTGTGGAGAAACAGATGTCGATTGATAGAGTTCTTCAGTTTCCAAATGCAGCAAATCAAGCCTCTTCATCGCTCTTTCAAGCCGCACATTGGTTCTTACAATTCCAACATAATCCGTCATGAGTAATTGCAATTCTTTAAGGCTTTGGGTGATCAGGATCATTTCTTTTGGGGCGTTGGTTCCCCTGGCATTCCAGTTAGGAATCGCTTCATTAAATTCAATGGAATTTATTTTATTTATTGCATCCAGGTAACAACGATGCGCAAAAACCATCGCTTCCAAAAGTGAATTGCTGGCAAGCCTGTTTGCGCCATGTAAGCCAGTGCTGGCGCATTCTCCACACGCATATAAATTCCGGATTGAGCTTCTTCCCCATTCATCTACTTTAATTCCTCCACAACTGTAATGCGCTGCCGGAGCCACAGGAATAAATTGTTTGAAAACATCAATGCCAATTGATTTACACTTGTCATAAATGTTGGGAAAATGATGCAAGAATTTTTCGTGATCCATTTGTGTGCAATCGAGATAAACGAATTCCGTTCCGCCAATTTTCATTTCACTGTCGATGGCACGCGCTACAATATCTCTCGGCGCCAGGTCTTTTCTTTCATCATATTTTTCCATGAAAGCCTCGCCTTTTATATTCCGCAATATTCCTCCATCACCGCGAACTGCTTCAGTGATCAAAAATGCCTGGCCGCTCTTCCCTGCTTCATACAAAGCGGTGGGATGAAATTGAATGAATTCCATATTTTCAATTCGTCCCTTTGCCCTATAAGCCATTGACACACCATCTCCTGTCGCAATGGAAGGATTAGTGGTAGTCCGGTAAACCTGCCCATTTCCACCAGTCGCTAACAAAATAATTTTTGATATGATCTTATCAATTTTATTTTCATGCAGGTTCAAAACATACACACCATAACATTCGATATCAGGAGTGGATTTGGTAACCAAAAAACCAAGATGATGTTGCGTAATAATATCCACCACAAAACAATGATTGATCAAATGAATATTTTGTCGTTTAGAAATTGCTTCTAATAAAGTCCTTTCTATTTCTTTTCCTGTTACATCTTTATGATGGAGAATCCGGAATTCGCTATGGCCGCCTTCTTTCCCCAATGCGTATTCGCCTGAATTGTCTTTATCAAAATCAGCGCCCCATTTAATGATTTCACGGATTCTTTCAACACCTTCTTTCACTACTATTTCAACCACTTCCCGATTGCACAATCCATCTCCTGCGATCAAAGTGTCTTCAATATGTTTTTCAAAACTGTCGTTCTCAAAATCTGTAACACCCGCAACGCCGCCCTGGGCGTACTTTGTATTCGTTTCTTCAGAAATTGTTTTGGTTAGAATGGTTATCATTTTGTCCGGACATTCGCGTGCAACTTTCAATGCATAAGTAAGTCCTGCAATACCGCTTCCGATTACGAGGAAATCTGTTTTCAAAATTGAATCATTTGATATGAAAAATAGTCTCCTAATTTTTGAAAAATCAGCAGATTTTTAGGAGATCTTTTAATTTGCTATAAAATAAAAATTGATGTCATTTATTCTTTTACTGCAGTTTGATCAAACCGCAGCTGCCACAGTTGGTTCAATCCATGCATTGTTTTCTTTCAATAAACTGATCAGCTCTTCTACCGCGATTGCTTCCGGAATATTCCTCTTCACTACTTCTTTTCCTTTGTATAAAGTAATCTTTCCGGGGCCGCTTCCTACATAACCAAAGTCCGCGTCAGCCATTTCTCCGGGACCGTTTACAATGCATCCCATGATGGCAATTTTAAGGCCTTTCAGATGATGGGTAACCGCACGCACTTTTGCAGTGGTCTCCTGCAGGTCAAATAACGTTCGTCCACACGAAGGACAACTGATAAATTCTGTTTTTGAAATGCGTGTTCTTGATGCCTGTAAAATTCCAAAGGCAACCGAATTCATCAATTTATAATCAGGCATTTCATTATTGTCCAAATAATGATCACTTAATAAAATGCCATTCCCAAACCCGTCAATTAATAATGAGCCAGTCTCAATCGCAAAGTGGATCAGGCTTTCATCAGTGGTTTGCTTTTTGCTGTCGCAAATAATGATCGCCGGATTTTCAATTCCTTTATCCATTAATTCCAAAAACATTCTGCGGATACTTTGCATTGCATTGTTGTTTTCGGTTCGTAAACACAAAACAACGGAGCGATCATCCCTTATTTTTTCAAAGAAAATTTCTTTATCAAAATCTAATACATCTTTCGAATAACAATCGAGTATCACAAAATTGATGGAAGAAGATTTTTCGAAAGAATCATCCAGATATTTTTGCGCACCAAAAACGGGAAAACATTTCGATTTGTCAGAAGATGATTTCCATGTGCCGTGATAGCAAATCAATTTTAATGTTCCCGGCAAAGCGAAATCAATTTTATTTTCTCCACAAAAAATATAATCAGCCGCCATATCGTTGATATTCCATTTGTCCGTTACCTGGTTATATCTATACCCGATATCTTGTAAGTCCTGACGAAGTATTTCAGTCTTTTTATGGAAGTCTGCCACAATAACCGGCACATTTTTCCCTCCAATATTTTGAACAGAAAATGTTTTTCGTGTATTCGTTACCGTTATGTTTAGCTTGGAAAGATTTTTTATCGGAGGAATGTGCGGATTTTTCTGGCTTCGGTTGGTGTCCTCGCCAACCGTTGACAACGGCTCATATCTCTTTACAATATTCTTACAAACAGGCAATTCAAATTCAGAATCTTCCGTGAGCGAAACACGAATCGTATCTCCAATTCCATCTTCCAGTAACGTACCAATCCCAATTGCAGATTTAATTCTTCCATCTTCGCCATCGCCTGCTTCTGTAACTCCGAGATGCAGAGGATAACAATGTCCTAATTCAGATTGCATGTTTTCAATCAAAAGCCGGTAAGCCTGCACCATCACCTGCGGATTACTGCTTTTCATGCTCAGCACGATATTGTAATAATTTTCACTCTCCGCAATGCGCAAAAATTCCATCGCACTTTCCACCATTCCTATCGGCGTATCTCCATAACGGCTCATAATCCTGTCGCTCAGTGATCCATGATTGGTTCCAATTCGCATAGCGGTTCCGTATTCTTTACAAATTTTTATTAAAGGAGTAAACCGGTTCCTGATTCTTTCAATTTCTTCCTGGTAATCGGCATCAGAATATTCGATCGTCTCAAATTTTTTCTTGTCAACATAATTCCCGGGATTCACACGAACTTTTTCTACAATTCTTGCAGCGATTTCTGCAGCGTTTGGCGTAAAATGAATATCAGCCACCAACGGTGTTTTATAACCCCGTTTGTGTAATTCATTTTTTATGTTCAATAAATTTTCTGCTTCTTTTTTTGAAGGCGCTGTAATCCGCACCAGTTCTGCTCCGGCTTCGATGCAGCGGATACTTTGCTCAACCGTTGCCATTGTATCCATCGTGTCTGTGGTCGTCATTGTTTGAATGCGGATTGGATGAAAATTTCCGATCAGAAGATCGCCCACTTTTACTTCCAGTGTTTTTAATCTTTTGTATTCGGTTAATGATTCAGCATATAGTTCCATATTTCATTTTAATAATTGTATTGCAAAATTACAACCTAAATGAGCTAATTGGTTTATTAGAAAATAAACCTGATTTTACCAGTCTTTCTCAGGGCTGTCTGGCGCCGCAACCCCCTTGATTTTATGCATTTTATCCTGGAGTTGTTTTTCATTTTCCAGGAGTGATTTTAATTTTTCTTCTGCATCCTGCTTGGATAATTTTGATGGGGAAGGCTTGGGCTGATGGTTATTTTGCTGTTGGTTTTTCTGAGGCTGATTTTTAGGCTCATTCTTCTTTTGACTTTTATCCTGCTTTTTCTTCTGATCCTGGTTTTTCTGTTGCTGCTTTTGCTGCTCTTTTAACGCACGTTGCAAATTTTGCCGGGCATCTTCATCATTAGGATTAAGAAGCAAAGCATTTTCGTAGGCAGTGATGCATTCGGACAATTTTTTTGCGGCTTGCAAGGCAACCCCTTTATTATAAAAAGCTTTTTGCTTTACTGAATTATCCTTTGTAGCCGCTATGGCGTTATCATAAGATTTTACCGCTTCACTGGTCTTATTTTTTCTATATAAAACATTTCCTAGATTATAATTGGCAGTAACATTAGAATCCGGATTTTCTAAAACTTCACGGTAGGCCTCTTCTGCCGCATTGTAATTATTTTCTTTATAGGCTTTATTTCCTTTGATAATAATCTCTTTCTTATTTTGAGAAAATGAGGAAAGGCTTAAACATATAAAAACAAAAAAGACGGAAGCACTTTTTATTGACGACCTTCTTTTTTCGGGTATAAAAAATTCGATTACTAACAGAAGTAGTGCAGCGCCTAAAAAGTACTGAAAATACTGCCTAAAAGAAATGTATAAACTATCACTGACCTGCGTTTCTTTTCCCATATTGGATAGCTGATGCTTTATATTGGAAGCCACAGCGTCTGTATTCGTATAAAGCTGGTAAAGTCCACCACCGGCTTTGGCAATTTCATTCAACTCTTTTTCATTCAATTTTGAAATAACAGTTTCCCCTTTATCATCTTTTTTGTACTGTCCTGTTGCGGGGTCCATAATGGGTGCACCTTGCGGAGATCCAATGCCGATGGTGTTTATCATGATTCCTTCTTTTCCCAAATCACCGGCCTCCTTTATGGCATCATCGTCATGATCTTCTCCATCGCTGATCAACAATACAGATTTAAAAGTTTTTTCATTCGGGTTGAATGCAGCATCGCACATTTTTAACGCATCACTTATCACCGTTCCCTGAGTTGGAACATCATCAGGCGAAGCGGAGGCCAGGTACATTTTAGCGGCTTCATGGTCCACCGTTAAAGGCATCTGCAAATAGGCCCGCCCCGCAAAAATTACCAATCCAATTTTGTCATCAGGAGAATTATCAATTATCGTGGATATCACTTGTTTTGCACGTTCGAGCCTGCTCGGTTTTATATCCTGCGCCAGCATGCTTTTACTAACATCCAGCGCGATCATCAGGTCAGTACCTTTCCGGTTAATCTTCTGATTGCCATTTGGCGTAACCAGGCCTGCTACAGCAAATACACAAAGTGCAAAAGCGAAAATAATTAAAATGAATTTTGCTAAAAATCTTTTCGGAGAATAATCAGAAGTAAGTTCTTTTACCAAAGCAGGATCGCCGATCTTTTTTTGAGTGGATCTTTTCCATTTTACTAATTGCAAATAAAAAAAAATTAGTAATGGTATTGCTGCTAAGGCAAGAAAGTATTCTATGTATTGAAAATGAAGCATCTCAGCCTGCTAAATTAAAAATGAAAATGTGATTGATTTGTTCGTTTACTGTTAAATTGTTATTTATCCCGCCGTTAGTAATTGATCTTGCAACAATTTAACAGAATCTATTTTAATCCTTTAAAAAAGCCCAAATCTTTTAAACATGATTTGGATATTTTTAGTACGGCGTTTTCTTCATCGATTGAATGATCAGGCGTTCTTACAAATGTGACAAAGAAATAGACATGCCTGTTTTCCTCTATCCAGCCTAAATTCCATGCAAATGAATTATTTTTTTCATCAATGCCGGTCCCGGTTGCATAACTCAGCTTATAAAGAGAATCATCTTCCTGCAACATCAGATTGGCTACTGTTTCCTGTGCGTATTTTTGAAAAGGCAGTTGCTCAAAATATAATTTGCTCAGAAAACCCAACTGTTCATCCGGAGAAATTTTGAGCTCATTGTTCAGCCAAAAAGAATCTGCAGAGCTGCTCATTTTTTGATTCCCATAGCTCATTGAATCAAGCCACACCTGCAGAGTGTCTTTTCCTATCTTGCGGGCCATTTCCTGAAAATAAGGAATAGAGGTTTTTTCAAAAGCCTGTTTCAATGTGAGGTGGCTGCCTGAGGAAGTATCAGTCTGAAAAGAAGAATTTTCATCGATGATCTTTCCTGTTTGAATCCCGATCAGGGTTTCCGGAATTTTAAAAGAAGTTCCCGTTGGCAAACGCTGAGTGTCTAATTCCATGTTGTAAAGCGTAATATCACCCATTTGATTATTCAACAAAGCAAAACATCCTTCCACATTTGAAGAGTCAAAATATTTTTTAAGATCATTGTTAATCTTCGCGTGATTTAATGTACAGGAACTGAAAATCATAAATATTATAATGGGGAAAAATAAAAATCTGAATTTGTTCATAAGAGTGATTGGAGGATTTGTTTAAAAATTATTTTTTGACTTCTAAATGTTGTGCTGTTGCAGCAAGTGCGTTATAAAATTCTTCTCCATATTTGCGGATCAAAGGTTCTTTTAAAAATTGATAAACCGGTATTTTTAATTTTTTCCCCAATGTACAAGCGGCAGCACAAAGATCTTCACGGGGTTCATAATTCACCATTTCGCCCTTCCTGGTTTTCTTGATCCTCACCGGGAAAAGATGGCAACTAAGAGGCTTTTTCCATGAAATTTTTCCGTCAGTATAAGCCTGCTCTATCGCGCATTTTACGATTCCTTTTTTATTTATCAATCCATAAGCACACATACCATTGCCGACAGTTGGCGTTACCCAACCAAATTCTTTATCATACACATATTTTCCATTTTTTTCGATTATGCTTTTTGCTTCTTCGGAGAGATAAGGGGCCACCTCGTTATAAACAGCATTCAATTCTTTCAGTTCGTCATTTTCAAGAGGAGCGCCGGCATCGCCATCCACGCAACAGCCTCCTTTGCATTTATCAAGATCGCACACAAATTGTTCTTCAACTACCTGGTCGCTTATAAGTATATCGTCTATTGCAATCATTTTGCAAAAATAGGCTGAATCATCTGGACTTGAAAAATGTCGTAACCAGAATTACGTAGATTGATTATTAAAAAGAAAAATAAAGATCTTTAATATTTATTGCTTTACTGACTTTAAAAATACAGTGTGATAATAACTGCACACTTTATTCATCAAACAGATTTCGCATTTTGGCGCCGGACGGCAAATTTCTCTTCCTAAAAAAGACATTGCCATCCCTGCGTCCCATTCATCCGGCGGCAATATTTCCATGATC
>JBIQMJ010000162.1:0-10019 GCA_044463445.1 Segetibacter koreensis | reverse complement strand
ACATTTCAGAAGAAATATCTTTTACTTCAAAGGTTTCAAAATATCCTTTTGCCTCGGCATTTTTCTGACGCCATACTTTGAGTGTGAGATTCATATTGTAGTGTTCCATATTGTTATACAGTTATATTGTTCTTTTTTATTGTTTTCCAGCTAATTTAAAACTTCAACAATCTGATTTATTTATAACTCCTCTGGCTTGGCTGCACCAACTCAAAAGTCAAAGGCTCTTTGTTTAAAATTTCTCCTTCCGGGGTATATTCCCAGGCGGCTACATAACTGAACTCTTCATCGATACGCTGGGCTTCTCCATCAGGTGTCTGGCTTTCTTCCCTAAAATGGCCGCCACAGCTCTCTCTACGGTTTAAGGCGTCTCTGCAAATCAATTCGCCCAATTCTAAAAAATCGGCTACCCTTCCTGCTTTGTCCAGCTCTGGGTTCATTTCAAAAATATCTCCCGGTATTCTTACATTTTCCCAAAATTCCTTTCTCAAGGCTTTTATTTCTTCAATGGCTTCTGTCAATCCTTTCTCATTTCGTGCCATGCCGCTTTTTTCCCACATAATATGTCCGAGCCTTTTATGAAAACTATCTACAGATTCAGTTCCTTTTACATTCATTAATTTTTCAATTCTTTCTCTTACTGCATTTTCAGCTTCCTCAAATGCCGGATGTGTCGTTGGAATTGCTGGTGTGCGAATTTCACCTGCCATATAATTTCCAATAGTATATGGAATTACAAAATAGCCGTCGGCCAAACCCTGCATCAGCGCAGAAGCGCCCAATCGGTTGGCGCCATGGTCGCTGAAGTTGGCTTCTCCCAGGCAATACAATCCCTGAACGGTGGTCATCAATTCATAATCCACCCACAATCCGCCCATGGTATAATGCACTGCAGGATAAATTCTCATTGGCACTTCATACGGATTTTCATCTGTGATTTTTTCATACATTGCAAACAGGTTTCCATACTTTTCTTTCACAACTCCTTTTCCTAATTCTTCAATTTCATTTTCAGATGCGTTCGATAGGCCTCGCTTATGCGCTTCTGTTTTTCCATATCTTTTTATGGCATCCGCAAAATCAAGATATACTGCTTTTTTTGTAGTGCCCACGCCATAACCCGCATCGCATCTTTCTTTGGCGGCACGTGAGGTAACATCACGCGGACCGAGGTTTCCAAAAGCAGGGTATCTTCTTTCCAGGTAATAATCACGCTCCTCTTCAGGTATCTCATTCGGTTTTCTGAGATCATCTTTCTTTTTTGGCACCCAAATTCTTCCGTCATTTCTCAAACTTTCACTCATCAATGTGAGTTTACTTTGATGGTCTCCTGTAACCGGGATACAGGTCGGATGAATTTGGGTGTAACAAGGATTGGCAAAAAAAGCGCCTTTCTTGTGCGATTTCCACGCAGCAGTTACATTGCTTCCCATCGCATTGGTGCTTAAATAAAAAACATTTCCATATCCGCCGGAACAAATCAACACCGCGTGTCCAAAATGTCTTTCTAATTTCCCGGTAACTAAATTTCGCGCAATAATTCCTCTCGCTTTGCCATCAATTTTTACAATGTCGTGCATTTCGTGGCGGGAATACATGGTCACATTTCCCAGGGCAACCTGCCTTTCTAATGCGCTATAGGCTCCCAGTAATAATTGCTGGCCTGTCTGGCCGGCAGCATAAAACGTACGCTGTACCTGAGTTCCCCCAAAAGAGCGGTTAGCAAGTACGCCGCCATATTCTCTTGCAAAAGGAACTCCTTGTGCCACGCATTGGTCGATGATATTTCCACTGACCTGTGCCAACCGATACGTATTGGCTTCACGGGAACGGAAATCTCCGCCTTTTTCAGTTTCATAAAAAAGACGAAAAACAGAGTCACCATCATTCTGATAGTTTTTGGCTGCATTAATTCCTCCCTGGGCAGCGATAGAATGCGCACGCCGCGGGCTATCCTGGAAACAAAACGATTTCACTTTGTATCCAAGTTCGGCCAGCGTAGCAGCGGCGGATGCGCCTGCAAGGCCGGTGCCTATTACGATAATTTCTAACTTTCTTTTATTAGCCGGACTCACCAGTTTCACGTGGTTTTTATAGTTGGTCCATTTTTGATCCATTGGACCTTCCGGGATTTTTGCGTCTAATACCATACTTTATATTAAGATTTTGACTTGTAAATTATCGGTTCATAATTTAGTTATTGAAGCCAACCTGCCATAAAAGCAATGGGCATCATTGCAAAAAGAATGCAGATAACGACAGAATAAATTACTCCAATTCCCTTTATGATATAAACCCATCGCCTGTGGTTGATGCCAAAAGTTTGAAAAGCGCTTTGAAATCCTTGCAACAAATGAAATAAAAGCGAAACGAGTCCAATCATATACAATACAAACCATACGGGATTTGTAAATATCGCTTTCATTTGCTCATACAGATTGATCACAGGTCCATGAAAATATAATTCATCCTTGGTGTGTGCCCAAAATTGATAAAGATGCATCACCAAAAACAGCAACACAAATGTGCCCAGCCAGCCCATATAGCGGCTGTACCATTTTATTTCCCTGGGAAATTTCTTCTTCTCATAATCAATTTTCCTTGCTGCCCTGTTTTGTTTCCAAAGCAAAAGGCCCTGGATAATATGCAATACAAAAACAGCAAAAAGCCCTATTTCAAGGAATCGTATAAAATAATTATGCAGCATAAAATAGGCGGCTCTGTTGAATGTTTCACCTCCATCATTTACAAAAATTAATGCATTGATAGAAGCATGCACAATAAGGTAAATAATCAGAAAAAAGCCAGTGAGTGCCATCAAAATCTTTTTACCTATAGAGGAAGTAAATAGCTGTTTCCAGGTCATAAGTGAGAAAGTTAATAAAATTTCAGATTAGCAAATGTACTACATGCACTTTAAAAACCTAATCATAATTGAGGATGAAACAGTATTGGAAATTAATTTCCCAGGTAGCAGTGAAGCAATCTGCCTACCAGTAACAGACAAATACTCCAACTTTTTATTTTGGATTTTTTATTGATCTAATCTTCTCAATAAAATATTATCTACCTGGTTAAATAAAACATCAGGTTTCATCGTGCGCCACGCCGGCACTGAAAGTAACTCTACATAATTATCGAGCCGTGCTTTTATGAAATCATATTGAGTTTGGGAAGGCATATTTACTAAAACGATCCACCCACTTTTATCTTCGGCATCATCGCGCCATTCTTCATAATAACAATCGTCACTGCTGTGAAAATTAAGCACATTTTCTGTTATCAAAATAAATTTACTGATGCCCTGTAACATAAAATCATCTATCACATCCCGCTTGAGGTGCATAATATCATTCTCTATCGCATCATTCCATTCTCCGATCATTTCTATAATTACATAATGCTCATCATAATCTGCCATCAGCACTTTCAGGTACAAAGTACGGCTTCCAAATTCATCCCATAACGGATGGATGTAGTAATTGTAAACTGTATTTGAAAATTCAAATTCATTATATTCACGCCCAAAAAAAGGCGAGTGCAAATCATTTTCTGATGAATATAAATATTGCCAGTTGTCGTATGGTTCTATATCCTGCATCTTCACAAATTTATTTAATTAATACTGAAAAATTTGCCAAAAGCTTTTATAAAAATTGCTTTGAAACTGTGTAGAGAACCCACAAAAAACCGGATTTTTTAATCAGGGCCCGGTTATAAAATTCCGCAAAGAATTTATTGCCAACTTTTGTTTCAAAACTTCTTTTTATGCGCGTTGGTAGGAATTTCGGCTTCAACACATTTTCACTATCCACACCTAAAATCATACTATAAATTCTTTTTAATCGTTTTAATTCAAAATATCAGAATGTTATTCAAAAAATTATTGGCGATCACTCTTGCTGCAATCATTGGTTCTTCCTGCGCTTCTACTGAAATCCTGCATCTTAGTGTGTTGCAGCCGGCACCGGTAAGCCTGCCTTCCTACATCAAAAATGTGGCGGTGGTTAACCGAACCAGTGTAGCCAAAAAAAGTAAGGTGTATGACGCAATAGATAAAGTAGTAACCCTGGAAGGTTCTAAAACCGACCAGGACGCCGCAGAGGAAACGATCACCGGGCTTGCCGATGAATTGAAAAAAAACACGCGTTTTGAAGAAATAAAATTGGTGAAAGAATCTGGCCTTACTACCAATTCACCTGGGATGTTTCCGGCGCCCCTATCATGGGATGTGGTAGAAAAATATTGCGATGATAATAATGCAGATGCACTTTTTGCGCTCGAACTTTTTGATACTGATTCTAAAATTGATTACTCAGTTTACAAAACAAGTATAAAAACTCCTTTCGGCGCAATACCTTCTATTGAACAGCAGGCCAATATGCACACACTGGTAAAAGCAGGATGGAGAATTTATGATTTGCGGGATAAAGAAATTCTGGATGAGGCGGCCGTAGCAAGAACACTGAATTATTATGGCAGGGGAATGAATCCGTTGTTGGCGGCACAAGCTTTGATCAACCGGAAAGAAGCCGTGAAAGAAGTAGGAAATGCCGCCGGCCATGCCTATGCATTTAGAATTATTCCTTTATGGATAAGGGTTTCAAGAAATTATTATGTAAGAGGAACTAATAATTTTAAATTGGCCAAACGGAAAGCGCGAACCGGAAACTGGGATGCAGCAGCCCTACTTTGGGAAGAAGAAACTCATAATCCAAAGAGAAAAGTTGCCGGGAGGGCTTGTTATAACATGGCGATTATAAATGAAATAAACGGACACATAGAAGAAGCTATCAATTGGGCGCAACGTTCCTATGAAAATTATAATATTCACCAGGCGCTCTATTATGTAAATGTTCTTAAAAACCGCCAGGTAGGAGATGACATTGCCCAGGCACAACAACAAGAGGCAGCCCAGTAGATCAATAAAAAAATCATTTTTTTATTTTGATCTCTTCCAGTTAATGCAAAAACTCTTTTAGAAAAACCAGTAAAATAAAATGAGTTTTTATAAACTTGTTTTTCTGTTATTACCTTTATCGCGTTTAAAAAAAAGGTATGCTAAAAATTGGAGTATTTGGGGTAGGCCATTTGGGAAAATTTCATTTGAATAACTGGAAAGAAATTGAAGAGGTAGAACTTGTGGGGTTTTATGACCCTTCAGATGCAAACGCCAGCCAGGTTAAGAAAGAATATAATTTAAAGAGATTTAAAAATGCAGATCAATTGATCGAAGCCTGTGATGCTGTTGATATAGTTGCCCCTACCACTGAACACTTTGAATTGTGTAAAAAAGCGATTTTAAAAAGCAAACACGTATTTGTGGAAAAGCCTTTGGCCAACACCATGGAAGAAGCAAAGGAAATTGTAAAACTGGCAAAGGAAGCCAATATCAAATTCCAGGTAGGGCACGTAGAACGATTCAATCCCGCCCTGCTGGCGGCGAAAGAACATGATTTGCAGCCCATGTTTATTGAAGTGCACCGGCTTTCCCAATTTAATCCCCGAGGAACCGATGTCAGCGTTATCCTCGATTTAATGATCCATGATATAGATATTATTCTTTCACTCGTAAAGAGTAGCGTAAAAAATGTATTTGCCAATGGTGTAAATGTGCTAAGCGAAACCCCGGACATTGCCAACGTGAGGATTGAGTTTGATAATGGCTGTGTGGCCAATCTTACCTCTTCGAGGATCAGCATGAAAAAAATGAGAAAAATGCGTTTGTTTCAAAAAGATTCTTATGTAGGAATAGATTTCCTTGATAAAAAAGCAGAGATCATAAAATATAAAACTCCTGAAGATAAAAATGTTTTCTCTTTTGATATTGAAACCGGCCATGGGAAAAAAACAATCGCCATCGCTTCACCGGTAATAAAGGAAAACAATGCGATTAAAATGGAATTAGAAAGTTTTAAAGAAGCAATCAATAAGAATAAATCTACCGTGGTTTCTGAGATTGATGGCTATAGGGCAATGGAAGTAGCACACCGGATTCTTGAAAAGATCAGTAGAAACCAGGTAATGTAATTAAACCAACTGCTCATTTTGCAAAGACGTTTACACATAGGTTTTTATGCATCAGGCGATTTCATTGCTTCTCTTATTGCGTGGTCAGTTTTTTATTGGATCCACCGCCAATTAGGAGGAGAACAGTTTGATTTCAGTAAACACTTCTTATTGGGTTTATTATTTTACCCTGTAGGCTATTTAATTTTATATCACTTATTTGGTGTTTATAAATCATTATATCATAAATCAAGGCTGCTTGAATTATTATCCACTTTTCTTATCACTTTTTTAGGAAGCATCATCCTGTTTTTCATTTTTCTTTTCTATAAAAAGCAACAAAATCTTTCCACTTTCTATAGCCAGTTTTTTATTCTTTTCGGGCTCCAGTTTATAATTATTTACATCGTTAGATATTTTATCCTTTCCTTTGCTCATCTTCAAATACAGCGTGAGGAAGTTTGGTTCAATACCCTGATAATCGGAGATGAACAAAATGCACAAATTCTTTTTGAAAATATTCATTCAAATGTTGAAAAAACCGGCTACCGGATCCGTGGCTATATTTCAAATAATCCCGGTGAAATTTCAGACAGAAATGATAAAGTCTTATTCCTCGGAAACCTCTCTTCCACCAAAAAAGTGATCGATGATTATTCCATTGATGAAGTTATAATAGCGCTGCCCCATGAAAAAAGAAAAGAGTTGGAACAGGTTTTACAAATTCTGGCAGAGAAGGAAGTAAACGTAAAAATAGTGCCGGATAAAGTGGATATATTAACTGGGAATGTGCGGACAATAAATGTGATGGGCACTCCTTTGGTGGAAATACATACAGGCTTAATGAATTCATGGCAACAAAATATAAAACAGTTAGTTGATATTTTGCTTGCTGTACTGGGATTGATTGTTCTTTCACCATTGATCTTATACGCGGCCATTCGAACTAAAATTTCTTCCCCGGGCACGGTTATTTATTCACAGGAAAGAGTGGGTTATAAAGGCAGAAGATTTTTTATCCATAAGTTTCGCTCAATGATTATGGATGCTGAAAAAAATGGTCCAATGTTAAGTAGTCGTCATGACGGTAGGATAACCAAATGGGGAAAGATCATGCGCCGCAGAAGGCTCGACGAATTGCCCCAGCTATGGAATGTTTTAAAGGGCGAAATGAGCCTTGTGGGGCCACGCCCTGAGAGGCAATATTATATTGATATTATCCTTAAAAGCCATCCTGAATATAAACTATTGCTGAAAGTGAAACCCGGAATTACCAGTTGGGGAATGGTGAGATTTGGCTATGCTGAAAATATCGAAGAAATGATCCAGCGAATGAAATACGATATTATTTACATTGAAAATATTTCATTGGCTTTGGATTTTAAAATTATGATACACACCATAAGAATAGTTTTACTTGGAAAAGGAAAATAATTTTGTCAGTAAAGATATTTCCAGGGCCTCTTATTTTAAGCAAGAATATTGATAGTGAGCGCTATCATAGTAGTATCAAATACAAAAGAGATCAGTCCATGCAAAAGTGCTAGCCGCCTGAATCTGCGGGAAGTGATCTGGACATCTGACACCTGGAAAGTCATTCCGAGAACAAAAGAAAAATAAGCAAAATCAAGATAATCAGGCAAAATATTGCCGGGAAAATCAAGGCCACCTGCATGGGTGTTAGGCCTGGTTTCATGATCGCCGTAAAAAATATGCGCATAGCGAAGTGTAAAACTGGTATGAATCAAAAACCAGGAGAATATCATTCCTGCAACCGCAATTGTCAACCGCCAGGCTGCTCCGTCCTGGCCTTCTTTTTTTGTAACGATCAATAAAAGTACAGTCAGGAAACTTGCCAAAGCACAAATCAGAATGATGATAAATATGATCAACCTGTTGGGATCCTGCACTTTTGACTGAATCCTTATTTGAGCGGCGGTAGTAATAAAAAACGTAATCCATGTCATAACGAGCATGCATACACTAAAAGTGTCCCACCCGATCATAATGTGAGTAAGAACATCGATATCCTTTATTTCAACAATCAAATAAACAATAATGGCAAGAACCGCACAAATAAGCAATTTGTGAATAGAATTGATTTTTTCAAATGCCGGTACCGGCGGCTTACCATATTTTTTTCCTGACATTAAAAAAATATTATTTGATCAAATGTAAAAACAATCTCCTCCTCATTAAAAATATTTTTATAAAAAAAGCCAGTAAAAAGCTATTCACTTTTTACCGGCTGCTTTTCGATTTTGCCTAATATGGTTTTATTTTTTTGAATGGCTAAATTGATAAAATATGTCAAACTGAAAAACATTACTGTGGGTAATAGGATCAGTGCCAGCCTTATAAAGATTACTTACTCCAAAATTATACCTGGCATCAAACCCCAAACCATTCATAGTTAAATATCCCAATCCAACCGGAATTGAAAAATCAGCACTTTTATAACGGTTTTTGATATCATTAGTACCGTTATCATTTTTTTGTTTGGCACTTATCAAAAGATTTAATTGAGGGCCTGCCTCAATTCTGAAACCGTTATCAAACATGTATTGCGCCAATACAGGCACATTTATAAAACCCAGGTTAGTTTTTACATCATTGTTGGCTTTGCTTTTGGCTCCTTCATCAGAATAATACAATTCCGGTTGGATTGCCCATGATTGATTACTCGTGTGAATATGAGCCAGGAAACCTGCGTTAAAACCGATTTTAGTTTGCATGTCTGAATTGCCGGTGTAATTAAGCGAAGATGCATTTAAACCTCCTTTAATCCCAAAATGAACTTCCTGCGCCGATACATTGAATGCAAAAAATAAAACTGCAATAAAAAAAATTGTCTTTTTCATAAAGATTAAATTTAAAGTGAATGTTAATTATATGTCATTATAATTCCCCAACCCCTTAAACAAATCCCGTTCCTGTTTTTAAAAATAATGGAACAGGCTATCTTTGCAATCTAAATTTATCCGCCTTTCAAAAGATTTGATTCATCCTGTAAATGTCTCAAAAAAAAACCGGGTAAACATCACATATGGCATTACTACATAACCGTGTTTCTCATAAAGAACTGAAGAAATTATTATTTGAGGAAGCTGAACCCCGAACCACTCTTTCATTTTATAAATATGCTCTTATCGAAGATCCGCAGGCTTTTCGTGATGCATTTTACAAAAGCTTAAATGATTTAAATGCATTCGGAAGAATTTATGTTGCGCAAGAAGGTATCAACGCACAGATGAGTGTTCCTACTTCCAACTTTGCAAAATTTAAAAAATATTTAAACACGATTTCGTTTTTAAAAAGCATTCGGTTGAACATCGCCGTAGATGATGATGGGAAAAGTTTTTGGGTACTGAAAGTGAAAGTGCGAAATAAAATTGTTGCGGATGGAATCAGAGATCCGGGATTTGATATGAGTAAGAAAGGAAAATATGTGGATGCCAATTCTTTTAATCAACTGACTGCTGACCCTGAAACCATAGTGGTAGATATGCGCAATCATTATGAATATGAAGTCGGCCATTTTCAAAATGCAATTGAAATTCCTTCTGATACTTTCAGACAGCAGCTTCCTATGGCTGTGAACCTGCTTGAAGAAAAAAAAGATAAAAATATTATTATGTATTGCACCGGTGGCATTCGTTGTGAAAAAGCAAGCGCCTATATGTTGCACAACGGTTTTAAAAATGTGTATCACCTGGAAGGAGGAATAATTCAATATGCGAATAAAGTAAAGGAAGAACATTTGCCCAACAAATTTTTAGGAAAAAATTTTGTATTTGACGGAAGGCTTGGCGAAAAAATAGGCGATGAAATAATAAGCAGATGTCATCAATGCGGCGCCCCATGCGACACACATACCAACTGCGCCAATGAAGCCTGCCACCTTCTTTTTATTCAATGCGAATCCTGCGCGAAAAAATATGAAGGCTGCTGTTCGGAAAAATGTAAGATCGAAAACCAATTGCCTGAAGAAGAAAAAAAAGAGAAAAGAA
>JBIQMJ010000161.1:0-10046 GCA_044463445.1 Segetibacter koreensis | reverse complement strand
AATTTTGGTGAACCACTCTATCTCTATCCAAAAGTCAACAATCATTTGGAACCTGAATTAATAAAAAATTTTGAACAAAATTTATTATTAACTTTTACCAAAGAAAAAGAATTATCCCTGCAAGGCGAAGTGTGTTTTATGAACAGCCCGGAAGTAAGACCAGAGTTTAAATTAAGTTTCACTCAGACAGATATCCTTGATTATGTTTATGCAATCTTATATTCCTCTTCAATTAGAGAAAAATCCAAAACGAAAGTTTTTCCTGAAGTGCCTTATCCCCCCGATGCTTCTGCCTTCTGGAGATTCACAGCGCTGGGTAGCGAGTTAAGAGAAATACATTTACTGGAATGTCCACGTGTAGAAAAAATTACCACGCCATATCCAATCAGTGGAAACAATATCATTGATGAAATTAAATACAGGCATGATAAAGTATTCATAAATGAAAGCCAGTATTTTGATGACGTACCGGAAATGGTATGGAATTTTTATGTCGGCAAATATTATCCGGCACAAAAATGGCTGCTCCACAAAAAAGGAACGGAATTAAATCTAAATGACATTTTAATCTATCAAAAAATAATTATTGCGTTAAAAGAAACGATTCGTGTAATGAAAGAGATCGATAAAATAATTATTCACCTGGATATTTAATACTTTCATTCCGATAGGATTCACCTGGTATTATGTTTATGAATGATGATCAATATATGGGCAGATGTCTCCAACTGGCCGAACAGGCTTTAAAAAAGGGAGATCCACCGGTAGGCTCTGTACTGGTAGCCGATGATATTATTATTGGCGAAGGAACGGAATCCGGCAAAAGTTCAGGAGATGTAACCAATCATGCTGAAATTCAGGCAATCAGAAATGCCATTAGCAATGGATTTGGAAAAGATTTGGCAAAGGCAAAACTATATACTACACACGAGCCTTGTATTATGTGTTCTTATGTGATCAGGCATCATCATATTCCTCATATTATTTTTGGTGTTGGAGTGGAATACGTGGGCGGTTCCACTTCAGATTTTGCAGTTCTTACTACCGAAAAAATTCCCAAATGGGGAAAGGCTCCCAAAATAACGAGTGGCATTTGCAAAGAAGAGTGTGAAATGCTCAACAAAAAATTTGATTCACAGAAACCTTAGTAAAACCTGATTCCAATTTGTCGTTTTAAAAATAAGATGAGTCATCTTTCAGCAGAATATTTTTGAGATAATGATCTCCATTCCCGGAAAAATAGATTGTGGCAAAACCAGTCTCATTATTTTTGCAAATACTATCTTTTAAAAAATTAAAATGTATCCGGAAGTTTTAGCGCTTCATTCTTTAATCCGTTGGTGTGTGGTAGCCAGTTTGCTTTTTGCAGTTTACAGAGCGTACAAAGGTTGGTTTAGTAAAAAGCCATTTTCAAAGTTTGATAATTCGGTAAGAAAATGGACTGCTATGATTGCACAAACCCAGCTTGTGATAGGGTTGGTATTATATTCCCTTAGTCCACTCGTCAATTATTTTCTTCATCATTTTAAAAAAGCGCTTCCACAAAGAGAAGTTCGTTTTTTTGGAATGGAACATGCGGTAATGATGATAACTGCAATCATAATTATCACTATCGGTTCAATAAAAGCCAAACGAAAATCCACGGGTAAAGAAAAATACAGAACAATGGCGATTTGGTTTTCCATAGCGTTGTTGATTATCTTTTCGTCTATGCCTTTGCCTTTTTCTCCTCCTCCGTTTGTTCAAAGGCCCTTTTTCAGAACGTTCTGAGTCAGATTAAAAACTTTAGCTGATCCTGCTTCTACGTTGAAGATACTAACAAGGTGGTTGCCCAGGTACGGAGGCAAGGTTGAAGTGTACTAAACTGCTGTTTCCAGGCGTTTTGATAGGGGATTGACAGTGTACAATACCGGGTTAAGTCCGGGATGTGCCGGACTTATGCCGGACTTGAGTGGGAGCAGTTTGGTACGACTGGGATATAGCGAAGCTATGGAGTAGGAACCATCTTTTCAAAAGGGAAAGATGCTTTATCTTTCATTATAAAATAACTGATCATGCCATCACAAATTAATTTACAGATCACCGGGAGGATACAGAACATTGTATTTTATAAACGGGGCGACAAGTATTATGCACGTTCTGTGTCGGGCCACATCAGGCAGACCAAAGCCACGAAAAAGCGGGCGACCGAATTTGGTAAAGCATCAAGAGCCGGGAAGGCGCTACGGCAGCAATTCCTTCCGGTGATCCCATTTCCGGCAGATAATAAAATGCAAACGAGGCTGGTGTCTGACCTGTTCAAATGGTTTCGGTCCGGCTTTGACCCTGGGCAACCTTGTGACCCAGTGTTTTATTTGAATGATTTTAGGTTTACAGAATGTGATAGCGTCGCAGAAAGATGGAGGGTTTCTCTGGAGGTAATGAAAGCCGCTGACGACCTGCTGCAAATCAGTATACCATCGTTTGTGCCTTCCAAAAATATAATTGCGCCTGCGGGTACCGTTTCAGTGAAATGCAATATCGCCACTGCAGGTTACCACCTGGTGCATGAAAGTGCTACCGGTGGTTTCAGTACTTCTTTAAATTTTAATTATAATGACGAGCCGGTTGCAGAGCAAATCCTGTCCTTGCCAACCCCTACGACCCCCGGAAGCCTTATTGCAACCGGCGTTTCTCTGGAATATTATTTTAATAAAAACGGACACCTGCAAAAATCCACCAATAAGGCCTTTATGCCGGCGGGGTTGGTGAAAACTGTGTATTTGTGATGGAGGGTTGCTGTCTCCATTTAAATGCCAGGAGTGAAACAGTGAAAGAACAAATGATGTCATTTTCTATTTTCCTCTCCCAACTTTTAGCAGATTCTCATATATTTGATGATAGAAGTTTTTCATTCTGAAAATATGCTGACTGTTGCTTCTCAGATAATTGTTTAAATAATACTAACAAATTAAATGAACCTGGCTTCTCATAATAAACTCGTTTCCTTTATTTGGTCTATCGCTGATGATTGTCTTCGCGATGTATATGTTCGTGGCAAATATCGTGATGTGATTCTTCCAATGGTTGTATTGCGCAGATTGGACGCTTTACTTGAACCTACCAAAGAGGCGGTGCTTGAAGAAATGGCCTTTCAGCGCGATGAAGCGCATTTTACCGAATGGGATGAAAACGGATTGCGCCAGGCATCCGGTTATGTGTTTTATAATACCAGCGAATGGACATTGCAACGGCTGCATGATACTGCTACCAACAGTCAACAGATTTTAAAAGCCAATTTTGATGATTACCTGAATGGCTTTAGCCCGAATGTAAAAGAGATCATTGAAAAATTTAAGCTGAAAGCGCAGGTAGCCCACATGGCTAACAAAGATGTCTTGCTGAATGTTTTGGAGAAATTTACATCTCCTTACATAAACCTTACTCCTTTTGAAAAGCCAGACCCGGATGGGAGAAAATTGCCTGCCTTGTCTAATCTGGGAATGGGATATGTTTTTGAAGAACTAATCCGCAAATTCAATGAGGAGAATAATGAAGAAGCGGGAGAACATTTTACACCGCGTGAAGTAATTAATTTGATGACTCATTTGGTATTCGTGGCTGTTAAAGAGCATCTGCCGCCTGTTATTACTATTTATGATCCGGCCTGCGGGAGGTATGCTTACCGAATCACAGAATTTTATTAAGAATAAAGAAGGCGAAATAAAATATAAAGGCGATGTGATCTTATTTGGTAAAGAGATCAACGATGAAACTTACGCAATTTGCAAATCGGATATGATGATCAAAGGGAATGATCCTGGAAATATTAAAGTGGGTTCTACTTTGAGCGTGGATTCATTTGCAGGAAAGAATTTCAATTTCATGTTGTCTAATCCGCCTTATGGCAAATCATGGGCAAGTGAATTGAAATATATTAAAGATGGTAAAGATATTATTGATCCCCGCTTTCAAATTAAACTGAAGGATTATTGGCAAAAGGAAGAAGTTGCAGATGCCACACCGAGATCGTCTGATGGACAGTTACTTTTTTTAATGGAAATGGTGAACAAAATGAAACCACTGAATCAAAGTGCTTCCGGTTCGCGCATTGCTTCTGTTCATAATGGTTCCAGCCTTTTTACCGGCGATGCAGGCGGCGGCGAAAGTAATATCCGCCGGTACATTATTGAAAATGATTGGCTGGAAGCGATCATTCAAATGCCCAATAATTTGTTTTACAATACTGGTATCACCACTTATATCTGGTTATTGTCGAATAACAAGGCGGCTCACAGAAAAGGCAAAGTGCAATTGATTGATGCAGGACAGCTCTATCGCAAACTTCGTAAGAACCTGGGAAACAAAAACTGTGAGTTTGCGCCGGAACACATTGATGAAATTGTCAGCAATTATTTGGCAATGGAGCCTGTAGAACGTAAAGGTGAAGAAGGTATCGCTTCTCAGGTATTTGACAACAGTGATTTTGGATATCATAAAGTAACGATTGACAGGCCTAAACGATTGAAAGCGCAGTTTTCAGAAGAACGGATTGCTGAATTGCAATTTGATAAATCTCTTCGCGAGCCAATGGAATGGGCATGGCAAACTTTCGGTGATGATTTATACCTGGATATAAAAAAGTTTGAAAAACAAATTCTCAGCTATGCTGAAAAACAGGAACTAAACCTGAATGCCAAACAATCAAAGCTTTTAGTGAGCAAAGACCTTTGGCAAAAGCAATTGAACCTGTTGAATATCGCCAGGGAATTGATGAAAATAGTTGGTACTGAAGCTTACAATGATTTCAATATTTTTCGTGAAAGAGTGGATGCAGCCATTAAATCCCAGAAAATTAAATTATCCACGTCAGAAAAGACTGCCATTCTAAATGCTGTGAGCTGGTATGATGCCGAAGCTGAAAAAGTGATTAAAGGAACTTCAAAATTAACCGAGGATAAACTGGCTGAACTGCTGGAACACCTCGGTTGCAATGAAAATGAATTGGCTGATTTTGGATATTATCCAACCAATAAAAAAGGCGAGTATATAGAATACGAAACGGAAAGTGATTTGCGCGATACCGAGAACGTGCCTTTGAAAGAAAATATTCATGATTATTTTATAAGGGAAGTAAAGCCGCATGTTGCGGAAGCATGGATCAACCTCGATGCGACTAAAATTGGTTATGAGATCAGCTTTAATAAATATTTCTATCGGCATAAACCGCTGCGCAGCCTGGAAGAAGTGACAGAAGATATTTTGCAACTGGAAGAAGAAAGTGAAGGCTTGATCCGAGAAATTTTAAATTTAGCCTGATGGAAGAAGTACTGGAAAAAATAGCAATGGAAAAATATCCTGCTTATAGAGATTCGGGTGTGGAATGGTTGGGTGAAATTCCGGAAGATTGGGAAGTTACAAAATTTGGAAATGTGCTGATTCCGATTTCAATTAAAAACAAACCTGACCTTCCATTACTCTCAATAACAAGAGAGAAGGGAGTAATTTTAAGAGACATTGAAAACGAAGATGAAAATCACAATTTCATTCCTGATGATTTATCTGGCTATAAGCTTTTAGAAGAAGGACAATTTGGAATGAATAAAATGAAAGCATGGCAAGGTTCTTACGGAATTTCTGATTATACGGGAATTGTTAGTCCCGCTTATTTTGTTTTTGCTTTAAACAGTAATATTAACCATAGATTTTTTCATACTGCTATAAGAAGCAAATTATATGTCTCATATTTTGCCTCTGCTTCAGATGGAGTTAGAATTGGTCAATGGGATTTATCTAAAAGTAGAATGAAAGAAATCCCGTTCCTTATGCCATCATTAGAAGAACAAACCGCCATTGCCGATTTCCTCGATCACAAAACTGCGCTTATAGATAAAGCCGTCAGTATAAAAGAAAAGCAAATAGAATTATTAAAAGAACGGCGGCAAATACTGATTCATAATGCCGTTACCCGCGGCCTTGATCCTAATGTAAAAATGAAAGATAGTGGTGTGGAATGGATTGGAGAGATACCGGAGGAGTGGGAGGTGAAGAGGTTGAAGTATTTGCTAAACAGAAAATTAAAATATGGTGCTAATGAAAGTGGAATTGAATACGACATTCTTCTGCCTAGATACATAAGAATTACGGATTTCGGTCAAGATGGAAAATTAAGCGAAGAAAATAAATTGTCACTTTCATGGAAAAATGGAAATGATTTTTTATTGAAAGATGGTGATATTCTTTTTGCAAGGAGTGGAGCAACTGTCGGTAAAACTTATCAGTTTAAAAAAACAATGTCAGTTGAAGAAAATTATTGCTATGCAGGATATTTAATTAAAGCTGAAGCAAATGAAGAAATTATTTTAAGTGATTTTCTTTACTTGTATACAAATTCACCGTTATTTAATGTATGGAAAGACAGCGTTTTCATCAAGGCAACAATTGAAAATATTGGTGCAGATAAATATGCCCAGCTTGCTGTTATTATTCCACCTGTTAAAGAACAAAAGCAGATTTTAAAACAATATGATAGTGATAATTTTAAAATCGCCACTGCCATTTCTCTCAAAGAAAAAGAAATAGAAAAATTAAAAGAATATAAAGTGACATTGATTGATAGTGCGGTAACGGGGAAAATAAAAGTAAATTAAAAGCGCAACCCAACTTCTTATGGAGAAAATCATCAACCCGGATTACCAACTTCCTGTGATATTTCCTACTGAAATTGTCGGCGAGTTGACAAGTGGAGCTAACCGCCCTGTGCACATCCGGGGTTTTGATAAAAACACGCGCAGGAAAAATGAGTATGTGGTGAAGTTGCAGGATTCCGAACGCATGAGTGATCCGGGCGCAGCTCTGCGGGAATTGCTGGCTGCATTTATTGGAATGGAAATGGACATCCCGGTTGCGGCGCCAGTTGCCGTTGAGATAACTGCACAAACCCCTGAATTAACAGAAATACCGGATTTGAAGCAAAGATTTTTGAACAGTATTGGCCTTAATTTTGGAACAAGGCATTTGGGGATTGGCTTTCAAACGTTTGCTTTGCTTTCTTCATTTCCGTATAAGTTGGAGCGGCAGGCGCAGGATTTATTGGCATTTGATCTTTTGATTCAAAACCCTGACCGCACTAGGGAGAAACCCAATATGCTTACGAACGGAACGGATTTGGTAGCATTTGACCATGAATTCGCATTTAGTTTCGATAAGATTTTGTTTGCACCCGTTAATCTTTGGGAACAAACCGGCCAATTAAGAGATTGGATAGATGATTTAGTTTTGCTTTCAAAGGTGAAAGGTTTACATTATAACTTTGACGAACTTGCAGAACGGATGAACAGGCTAAATGAAGATTTTTGGAATAAGGCGGAAAATTTTATTCCGGCCGGTTGGCAACATGAATCTTTTAAATCCATTAAATTCCGAATGTTGGACTTTGTAAGCCATCAGCATGAATTCATCAATGAACTAAAACTTATTTTATCATGAAAAAGTTTCAATATCAAACGCTACGTTACATGCCAGACCGCATGAGCGGCGAATTCATTAATATTGGTGTGGTAGTTCTTGACCCGGAACAACCGAAGATCTACTTCCGGTTTTATAACAGGACCGGGAGGCTACACAATTTTTTCCCGGAAGTAAATAGTTTATTCATAAAGCAAACCATCAACAAAATTGAATCTGGCCTGCGCCGGTTAGAAGAAAGTTTTCAAACACCCCTATTCGGGGAAAAGATAAGTAACCTGGAAACAATAACCAGCCAGGTATTGGCAAAGGATGATAGCGCGCTTTTTTTTACAGAAGTAAAAACGGTATTGGATATGGATGGAGCAACTTTACTTCAGGAACTGTTTGAAAGGTTAGTTATACGTCACGTAATAGATGAGGAACGTTTATCTATCCAGGACAATGAGGTGTGGACAAAAATTTATAAACCTTATTTTGAAAAAGCATCGTTTGCGCCCGCATTAAAAGAAGCCGTGGTGAAAACAAAACATGATGAATTGCATTTTGACAAAACCATCCGGAATGGACAATTACACTGCTTTGAGCCCATATCGTTTCAACTGACAAGCGATGATAATATTCGCCGTAAAGCCTACACATGGTCAGGACGTTTGCAGGAATTGGAAACAAGTAAAGAACCAATGCATATTTATTTGTTAGCGGCAATGCCTTCAGATCACAAATTGCAAAATCTGCTGAAAGATAAATTTAGTAATAAAAAAATTGGTGAAACAATTATTGAACTGGTAGATGAAAAACATGCAGAACAGGTGGTAAATAAGGTTGAAAAGTTAATGGAGGAGCATGAAGCATAAAACCGGATCGCCTCTGAATATAAACAGCTCTACATATAAATGACTCAAACTAACGAACAAGCTCTCGAATCAGCCATCGAAAAAAGACTCACCGGCTATTGCTTAGAAGAATTAAAAGATATTCCTGGAGTTTTGGGAGAAAGACAGGATTTATACCGCAGCGGTAGCGGCTATTACATCGGGTTGCCTAATGATTTTAATCCAAAATATGCTATTGATGAACATCGCTTGTGGAATTTTTTAGAGGAAACTCAAAAGGAGGAATTAGAAAAGCTGCAAAAGCAAAGCGATTGGAAACTGAAGATATTGGAGCGGCTTGACAGGATGATTAAAAAATATGGTGTGCTACGATTATTACGCAAAGGCCTTGATGTGGACGATGCGCATTTTACTTTACTTTATCCGTTGCCATTGGCAAGCAGTAGTGAAACCGTAAAGAAGAATTTTGAAAGCAATGAATTCAGTGTTACGCGACAGTTGCGTTATTCCTTATCCAATCCCTTGGAAGAAATTGACATGGTGCTTTTTATCAATGGGCTTCCATTTGCAACGATAGAATTAAAAAATGCATGGACAGGGCAAAATGCAAAAGTGCATGGGCAACATCAATACAAATTTCAAAGAGATATTACCCAACCGGTTTTAAATTTCGGCCGTTGCATCGTTCATTTTACCGTTGATACTGACGAAGTGTACATGACTACCAAACTGGATGGAGCCAACACTTTCTTTTTGCCATTTAATAAAGGATACAATTACGGCAAAGGAAATCCGCCCAATCCTTTCGGACATAAAACCGCGTATTTGTGGGATGAAATATTAACGCGGCAAAGTGTTGCCAATATTATTCAGCATTTCGTACGGTTTGATGGAAAAGACACCGATCAGTTAAGCAAGAAAACATTGTATTTCCCTAGGTATCACCAGTTGGATGTAGTAAGAAGGCTCATAAAAGATGCATCGGAAAAAGGAACAGGACAAACGTATTTGATACAACATTCTGCCGGTTCCGGCAAATCAAATTCTATTACCTGGGCGGCTTATCAATTAATAGAAACCTATCCTGTAAGCGATGCTGTTCATGGCAGTAAAGGCACAAATAATCCTCTTTTTGATTCTGTAATAGTAGTTACAGACCGGCGATTATTGGACAAACAGCTTCGCGAAAACATCAGGGAATTCTCAGAAGTTAAAAATATCGTTGCCGCTGCTTATTCATCCAAAGATCTTAAGGATGCGCTTGAAAGTGGCAAGCGAATTATTATTACGACCATTCAAAAGTTTCCGTTTATCATTGATGGTATTGCTGATTTGAGTGAGAAAAGATTTGCGGTTATTATAGATGAGGCGCATAGTTCGCAAAGCGGTTCTGCCTCCGACAACATGAACCGCGCCATGGGGGGGGTAATGATGAAGATGAAGAGGCTGAAGATACCCAGGATAAAATATTGCAGGCAATGCGTTCACGAAAAATGCGTGGCAATGCCTCTTACCTGGCTTTCACCGCTACGCCGAAAAAAACTACACTTGAAAAATTTGGATTAAAAGATGAGGATGGGAAGTTTAAGCCGTTTCACTTGTATTCGATGAAACAGGCTATCGAAGAAGAATTTATTTTGGATGTATTGGCAAACTATACTACTTACAAGAGTTATTATGAGATAGAAAAATCAATACAGGACAATCCGCTTTTTGATACGATAAAGGCCCAAAAGAAATTAAGAACCTTTGTCGAACGGAATC
>JBIQMJ010000160.1:0-10152 GCA_044463445.1 Segetibacter koreensis | reverse complement strand
TTCCTTCAGTTTTCGCTCACTCAGTTGTGTTTCGGGATCGAAGAGACGGATGCTGTCAATTTCATTTCCAAAAAGCTCAATGCGGTAAGGTTTTTCATTTCCATAAGAATAAATATCCAAAATGCCTCCGCGAACGGCAAACTGGCCAGGCTCATATACAAAATCTGTCCGGCTAAACCCGTAATCAACAAATCGCGAAAGCAATTCGTCGGTTTTTATTTCCTGCCCCTGTTTAAAAGAAATGATATTTTCCGAAAGTGATTTGGATAAAACCACTTTTTCAGAAAGAGCCTCGCCATAGGTGACAAGCACTTTTTTATTTCCTCCAGCGCTTAATTTTGTCAAAGCCTCTGTCCGAAGCATCACGTGACTACTGTTAAGCTGATGAAAGTTTTTTTTGTTTTTGAAAGATGATGGAAAATAAAAAATATCAAGTGCGCCGGTTAAATTTTCGATGGTATTATGAAAATAGGCTGCTTCTTCAGCGTCTCTTAATATGACGAGATGGTTTGTTTTTGAAGTAAGGGAATGGCTAAAAACGGCGGAAAAAACAAATTGTGAAGCACTGCCTGCAAGGCCGGAAAGATGCATATGTTTAGGTTCAGGCAAAAGGATCTTATCCGCAATTGTAAAAATGCGGGGATCATTTGAATACATATTCATCAACACATCCAGGTTCATTCACCAACTTTTTCTGAAACAATGCAAAAATAAACTATGATTTTTAAATTGGAAACCCGTCGAAAAGCTATGGCGATTTTATAACAACTTTTTAAACCAGGGTGGAAAGGGTTTAAAAAAAAGATCTGAAAAAATCTTCCAGGAAAATTAATTTTCCATTCCAAATATCATTTGTATTTTACCAAAAAAAACAGATGGCATCACCACCCTGGCGTACCGGCACTGTTATTCGTATTGAAGATGAGACCTATAATACCAAACGCTTTTTCATTAAAGTAGATGAGGAAGTAAACTTTGATTTTAAAGCGGGACAGTTTGTAACCCTTGATCTTCCCATACACGAAAAAGTAAATAAAAGATGGCGCAGCTATTCTATTGCGAGCTGGCCGGATGGGTCTGCGGTTTTTGAATTATTGATCGTTTTGCTGGAAGGCGGCCTTGGCACTACTTATTTATTTAATGAGGTGAAAGTAGGCTCCCAGCTTACGTTACGTGGCGCACTGGGCCTGTTTACCCTACCGGATGAAATAGACAGGGACCTTTTTTTCATTTGTACCGGAACAGGCATTGCACCATTCAGAAGTATGCTGAATTATATAAAACTTCACCAGGTTTCGCACCAGAATTTATATTTAATCTATGGCTGCCGCACTCAAAAAGATCTTTTATATTTTAATGAAATGAAAGCATTGGAGAAGGAATTGGATCAATTTCATTTCATGCCCACATTGAGCCGCGAAACCTGGGACGGGCACACAGGATATGTTCATAATTTGTATGAAACCATTTGTAAAGAAAACGCAGAAGCCTGTGAAGGCATTCAGAAATTAAAGCCCGCTTATTTTTATTTGTGCGGGTGGAAATTTATGATAGATGATGCCCGTAAAAAAATCAGTGATATGGGGTATGACAGAAATTCGATTCATTTGGAATCGTATGGATAATAATTCCTTGAACAACTAAAATAAAAATTCGTTGTATTTGTCCGTTTACTGGCTATTAAATTTTTTTTATGCGAAGAAACCCTTTACGTTCTGTAATCATTTCCCTGGTAATCATTCTTATTTCATTTTTTAATTTTTACAGGGGAGGTGGCACTGAGACTATAAAAACAGTTCAAATCGTCAGTCTTTTGGTTTGCGGAATGGCGATTGGAATTTTTATTAAAAGCCTCGTTGAATATTTCCGTGACAGAAAAAATTCTACTCCTGGTTCTGATTAAAAGTTCAATGAATCATCCGGTTTTACTGTTTTAACAATGCGGGATTTTTTGAATAAAAATATTTCTACCTGGTTTTATCCAATACAATTTTTCTCACATCTGCCAAAGCGATTCTTTCCTGTGTCATGGTATCCCTGTAACGAATCGTAACCGTATGGTCTTCTTTGGTTTGATGATCAATTGTAACACAAAAAGGAGTTCCTATTGCATCCATTCTTCTGTAACGCTTGCCAATACTGTCTTTTTCTTCATAAAAAGTATAAAAACTTTCTTTGCAATCATCAAACAAATCTTTGGCGATCTCCGGTAAGCCATCTTTTTTTACCAAAGGAAGAATAGCTAATTTGTAAGGAGCGATTTTTGGAGGAATTCTTAACACCACGCGACTGTCTTCAGTGCCATCTTCTTTTGTCCATTTTTCTTCTGCATAAGACATGCTCAAAACTGTGAGAAACAAACGGTCCAAACCCACAGAAGTTTCGACCACATAAGGAATATAATTTCCATACGGTTTTCCGTCTTCCTTCAATTCGTTGTCAAAATATTGCAGTTTCTTTTTACTGAGTTCCTGGTGTTGCTTCAAATCGAAATCGGTTCGTGAATGAATGCCTTCCAGTTCTTTAAATCCAAATGGAAATTCAAATTCAATATCCACAGCCGCATTGGCATAATGAGCGAGCTTTACATGATCATGATAGCGCAATTTTTCAGCAGGAATGCCTAGGCTTTCATGCCATTTTAATCTCTCGGCTTTCCAATATTCATACCATTGCATTTCTGTGCCGGGGCGAACGAAAAACTGCATTTCCATTTGCTCAAATTCGCGCATGCGAAAAATAAATTGGCGCGCAACAATTTCATTTCTAAAAGCTTTTCCGGTTTGCGCAATTCCAAAAGGAATTTTCATTCTTCCTGTTTTTTGGACATTCAGGAAATTCACAAAAATTCCCTGCGCGGTTTCCGGGCGCAGATATATTTTATTGTCCGCAGCATCGCTCGAAACAGTTGAACCAAATTCAGTTGAAAACATTAAATTAAATTGACGAATATCTGTCCAGTTACAGGTTTCGCTAATGCCACACTTTATATTTTTTTCTTCAATCAAATTTTTTAATCCTGCAAAATCATCTTTAGCCAGCAATTCATCCATTGCTTTTAATAATGCAAATTCTTCTTCCTTTTTCCCTTCAAGGGCTAATTTTTCCGCATGAGACTCTATCAAATGATCTACGCGGTATCGTTTCTGACTGTCTTTGTTATCAATCATCGGGTCATTAAAATTGTCCACATGCCCGCTGGCTTTCCACGTAAGCGGATGCATAAAAATTGCAGCGTCTATTCCAACAATGTTTTCATGAAGCTGCGTCATGCTTTTCCACCAATAGTCGCGGATGTTCTTTTTTAATTGGGAACCATTTTGGCCGTAATCATATACCGCGCTTAGTCCGTCATAAATCTCGCTGGATGGAAAAATGTATCCATATTCCTTGCAATGAGCGATGATTTCACTGAAATTATTGAGTTCGTTTGCCATAAGGCGGCAAAGATAATGAGAGTAAAGTTTTATTAAGATGTGAAATTGTGAAAAAGAATTTTTGTTTGGAGAAAATAAAAATTGACGATAAATATTTCTTTACTGTGAAATTGGATTTACTTCCTGAATTGTAAAATAATTTCTTTCATATTGCATTCAGTTTTATTGAACAATTTTACTAATCTAACGATTATTTCAAATCCAGCTTTATATGCAATTCTTCCAATTGCTTTTTATCGATAGTGGCAGGTGCGTCAATCATCACATCGCGGCCGGAATTGTTTTTTGGAAATGCAATGAAATCACGGATAGATTCGCTTCCTCCAAGAATAGCGCAAAGCCTGTCGAAGCCAAAAGCAATGCCCCCATGCGGCGGAGCGCCATATTCAAATGCGCCCAGCAAAAATCCAAATTTATGCTGCGCCTCTTCCTGGCTCATTCCCAACGCTGCAAACATTTTTTCCTGTAAATCTCTTTGAAAAATCCGGATAGAACCACCACCAATTTCATTGCCATTTAAAACAATATCATAAGCATTCGCTTTAATTTTGGAATAAGGATGCTCCAAATATCTTTCTGCATTTCCAATCAAAGGATTGTTGTTGATCATTACTTCAATATCGGCAGGCTTCGGTGATGTAAACGGGTGATGGCGCGCTACCCAACGATTGCTTTCTTCATCGTATTCAAACAAAGGAAAGTCCGTAACCCATAATAATTTAAATTCATCAGCCTTGCGCAAGCCCAGTCTATCGGCCATGTATAGACGCAAATCGCTGATGGCTTTTCTCGTACGTTCTTCTCTTCCTGCAAGAATTAGAATCAAATCTCCTGCTTCAGAATCGCAGAAGGCAGAAAATTCTTTTAACTGTTCTTCATTAAAAAATTTATCAAAACTACTTTTGAACGTTCCATCCTTATTTGCTTTTATAAATGCCAATCCTTTCATCCCAATCTGGGGTCGCTTTACCCATTCTATTAATTCGTCCGTTTGTTTTCTCGAATAATCACTGCAACCGGGAACAGAAATAGCGACAATCGTTTCTGCATCTTTAAATACTGCAAACTCACTGCTATTTAATGTTTCAAGGAAAACTTTATTTTCAGATTTTAAGTTTTTTACTTTCATCCCAAACCTGACATCAGGCTTGTCATTTCCATAATTCCACATGGCATCTTCCCAACTCATTCTTGACACAGGCTCCTGGTAGTCAATATTTTTTACTTCCTTAAAAATGTATTTGATCAAGCTCTCAAACATTTGCAAAATATCTTCCTGTTCCACGAATGACATTTCACAATCTATTTGCGTAAATTCAGGTTGACGGTCCGCGCGCAAATCCTCATCACGAAAGCATTTCACGATTTGGTAATAACGATCATAGCCGCTTACCATCAGCAATTGTTTGAACGTTTGCGGCGATTGAGGAAGCGCATAAAATTCTCCGGGATTCATGCGGCTCGGCACCACAAAATCTCTTGCACCTTCAGGAGTAGATTTGATGAGAAAAGGAGTTTCAATATCTATAAAACCATTTTTGTATAAATAATCCCTGGTCGCGCGGCCCACTGCATATCTCAATTCAAGATTTTTCTTTACTACATTTCTTCTTAAATCCAGATAACGAAATTTCATACGCAGGTCATCGCCACCATCTGTGTCATCCTGCACTGTAAATGGCGGAACAGCGGACTTGTTCAGCAGTTTAAATTCAGAAACTAAAATTTCAACATCACCTGTAGGAATATTTTTATTTTTATTACTTCTTTCAGAAACGGTTCCTTTCGCCTGGATCACAAATTCTCTTCCTAAAGGATTTGACTCTAACTGTTCGGTCAGTTTTTCATTGAACAATAATTGAGTAATTCCATATCTGTCGCGCAGGTCAATGAAGGTGATGCTTCCAAATTTGCGGATGGTTTGCACCCATCCGGCCAGCGTCACTTCTTTTTGAATATCAGTCAATCTTAATTCGCCACATGTTTTAGTTCTGTACATCCTTTTGAAATTGTTGTTTTAAATTATTGGATTGCAAATATAAGCCCGTTAGCGAAAGCAAAAGGTCTGTGAACGAATAATGGAACCAGTAAATCAACAAATAATTAGAATTTTATTTTGCACATATAATAATTTATCTCCAAATAATCCGTTCTAAAAAGAAATTAAATATTGAAATATTCTTTATTCAAAACAATTCGACTACTTTAGTTTTTTAAAATAATTGGTTTACCAAAATTACCTTCAATGAAAAATTACCTTGTCCTTATTCTGATGATATTGGGTTATACTGTTTTTTCCCAATCCAACAATTATGAAAATGCCTGGAAATCTTTAAACAAAAACAACAGGCCCGAAGCAGAAAAATTTCTTGAGCAGGCAATGAAAGATCCTTCGTCGTATGCGGATGCTTATATTACTGAGTTGTATGTAAAAACCTATAACCGAAAAGAAGATGAAGTAAAAAATTTCATTAGTTCGTTTTATAAAAAAACAACAGATCCTTATCCTTACATCTATGCTTTATGGTCAAACAAAGCTTTGGTGGGCGCCATTGGGAAGAAAACCACCAGCGAACAAGTGGATCTGATGAATAATTTGGTTTCAGATAAAAATGCACCGGGAACCCTGGTGGCAGCAGCCAATTACAATGAAAAAATACATTACCTTTTTTCAGGTGAATTTCAAAAGGCGGCTTCTTATTCGGATGCCGTAGGAAATATTAAAGAATGGCAATTCACCGGCCCCTTTGAAAATTTATCGCAAAGCGGATTTTATAAAGATTATGGCCCTTTGGAGCATCCCGAACCCAACGCAATTTTTAAATCCATTTCAGGTGCAGATATAAAATGGTTTACTCCCCAAAACGAATCTAAGGATGGATGGACACCTATTATTTACCAGTTTAATAAAAACACAGCCATTGTTTATGCACAAAGCTTTGTCACCAGCCCGCAGGATCAAACAGTTTATTGCAACATAGGTTGCGCAGGCTCCGTAAAAGTCTGGATAAACGATGAACTCGTAATTTCAGGATTCAAAGAAAAGAGTACTGAATTAGACAATTATTCTATAAGGTATGATTTGAAAAAAGGAGCTAACCGGGTGTTGGTCCAGATTGGTTATTCCAATTCTTCTTATCCAAGTTTTTCTTTGCGGATCACAGATGATCAATACAGGCCAATAACCAATCTTACGACTTCAACCACTTTTGTTTCTTATCCAAAAAGTACCGGAAATGAAAAAAAATATGAACTGATCCCGGGATTTGCTCAACAATATTTTGCTGGTAAAATTGAAAAAGAGAAAAATAATCTTTTGAATTATCTGCTGCTTGCTGACGTGTATTTGCGAAATGAAAGCCTTTTGGAAGCGCATAATACCTTAACAGATGCGTTGAAGATCGCACCTGATAATTGCTTAATAAGAATGAAACTGCTGGAAGTACTGGACAAGGAGAATAACAAAACCGCTTACCAGGAAGAATTGGAAAAAATAAAAAAGGCCGATCCTGAAAGCGTGGATGTATATGATTTGAATATCCAGGAATTATATAAGAATGAAAAATACCAGGAATGCGAAGCCGAGCTTCAAAAAAGAATAAAAGCGTATGGCGAAAATGAAGTTACCGGCGCGTATGAATTAATGCTTTTGGCGCAGGATAAAAAGTACGACGACCTGGTGAAAGTGGCAGAAAAAATGTATTCAAAATATCCGTACAATGCCAAATTGGTTCCAATGATGTACAATATCAGGAAAGAAGTGTACAAGGATAATAAAGGGGCGATGAAAGTCTATGATAATTTCATGAAGGACAATTACGATTATGATACTTACTTCAAATATGCCGACTTGCTTATCGACCAGGGAAATACCAAAAAAGGCCTTGAAATAAAAGAGGATCTGGCAAAAAGATTTTCTTATGCCCCAGGCGGCTTTTATAAATTATCACAATATTTTTTTTCCATTAAGCAATATGATAAAGCAGAAGATAATATAAAGAAATCTTTGGTTCTGTCTCCATACAATGAAAATTACTGGGAACAATTGGGCGATATAAAAAGTGAAAAAAATAATACCGCTGAAGCATTGGATGCTTATAACCAGTCTTTAAAATATGATCCGAATCAGTACGACATTATCAGCAAGATCAGGAAGCTGAATAATAAACCTGAGATATATAAATTGTTTCCGCAGGTAGATATCGATAAGGAAATCGCGAATGATAATCCTGATGAGGCTCAAAATAAAGATTACGGATTTTATTATATCCTTGACCAGCAGGATGCAGTAATATATCCTGATGGCGCTAATGAAGAATATTTTACCATCATTTTGAAAATTACCAATGATAAAGGAGTAGAACAGTACAAGGAAACTTCAATCGGTTATAATAACAACCAGTCTCTCCTGATTGAAAAAGCGCAAATTATAAAGAAAAACCAGGCAAAAATTGATGGAGAAAGAAATGATAACGAAATAGTTTTTACCAATCTTGAAGCCGGGGATGTTATCGTGCTGAAATATCGCCTGCAAAGCTATGCCAGCGGCCGTTTTGCCAAAGATTTTTGGGACAAGCATTATTTTAACGGCAAGATATATTGCAGCGCCACCAAATATAATCTGCTGATCCCCGCTTCTCAAAAGTTTAAATATGTGCTTACCAATTCATCTGTTCAGCCAACCGTTTCCAATGTAGAAGATTTCAAAAAATATAGCTGGGAAATGATAAAAGCCCAACCGCTGAAAGATGAACCCCTTATGCCATTGGTAATAGACGAAGGCGCTGTTTTGCATATTTCTACAGTAGAATCCTGGAAAGATATTGCCGATTGGTACAGCGATATTTCCAACAATAAATCTGAAAAGGATTTTGAAATACTGGCGCTTTATAAAAAGCTGTTCCCGGATAATAAAAAATCAATTACACAATTTGAAAAGGCAAAGATCATTTACGATTATATCGAATCCAATATCAGGTACAGTTCTGTTTCCTTCAGGCAAAGCGCTTTTGTTCCACAAAGAGCTTCTCAGACACTGATCACCCGGCTGGGCGATTGTAAAGATCTTTCCAATTTATTTGTAACCCTCGCAAGAATGGCAGGCATCAATGCGCAAATGGTATTGGTAGATACCAGGGATAATGGACAAAAAGATATGATGTTGCCTTCAGTAGATTTTAATCACTGCATCGCAAAAGCAACCCTTGATAATAAAAGCTATTTCATAGAATTAACGGATAATTATTTGCCATTTACCTGTTTGCCAAACAACCTGAATGGCGCATTGGCACTGGAAATTCCGGAGAAACCAACGGGTGAAAAACAGGAACTCATCCATCTGAAAGCGCCCAACCGGAAAAAAGATATTATCAAAAGAATCATTGATATTAAACCGGTTGACGAAGACCTGCAAATTTCTGTCCACAGTATTATATATGGTACATTTTCTTCCTTCACCCGCCAGGACTATAAAAACCTTGACAATGAAAAACAAATGCAGGGACTGGAAAAAACTGTTGCCGGAAGATACAAAAACAATGTAGCCCTGGAAAAAGTAACATTTTCAGGCCTCGACAAGCTCGATGACTCTGTATCTTATAATTATAGTTATAAAGTGAAAAACGAAGTTTCAGAAATTGGCAGTTTGAATACTTTCAAAATTGTTTATCCTGACATCGTGGCTACTTTGGATAATTTTTCCGCAGATAAAAGAGATTTTCCTATTGAATACTGGAATTATGAAACAGCAGATGCTTATGAAACTGTCGTCAATATTACTGCACCTGTCGGAAAAACTTTTGTTGAACTTCCAAAAGGAGAAACGATTTCATTTGAAGACATGAAATTTTCTATCTCTTATACTTTGAAATCTCCTAATCAATTAGTAGTCATCCGTAAATTTTCTGATGCAAGAGACCAACAGATTTCACCCGAAGATTATGCAGCTTTTAAGGCCTTTTTTGAAAAAATTGTAAAAGCAGAGCAAAAATTTATTGCATATAAATAATACACTGGAGGCTAAAAACAAAACAGGGAGGTGATTGCCTTCCTGTTTTGTTTTATGGAATGTTTTCCAGTAACCCCACAAATAAAACCGATTTTTATTTTGCTTTTATTTTAAATTATGATACACTTTCTGCACGTCTTCATCCTGCTCCAGGTTGTCCACTAATTTTAAAACTTCTTCAGCATCTTCTTCAGAAAGATCCACGGTGGTAGTGGGAATTCGTGTAAGTTCCGCAGTGATTACTTCTATCTTTTTTTCGTCGAGCGCCTTGTTCATATTTCCGAATTCAACGAAAGGCGTACGGATAATAATATTTCCTTCGCTATCCTCTCCTATTTCTTCAAGGCCGTAATCAATTAAGTCCAATTCAAGTTCTTCGATATCGATATTCTCATTTTTTATTTTGAACTCGCCCATGTGATTAAAGAGAAAAGATACGCTGCCGCTAGTGCCGAGAGATCCTGCACCTTTGTTGAAATGCATACGCACATTAGCCACAGTCCTGGTCGGGTTATCAGTAGCCGTTTCTACCAACACCGCCACACCGTGAGGCGCATATCCCTCATACACTTCTTCATGATAATCTGATTTATCCTTTCCCATTGCCCGCTTGATCGCAGCCTCCACACGGTCCTTCGGCATGTTTACCGCTTTGGCATTGATGATGCAACGACGAAGCGACGCATTGTTATCCGGATCAGGGCCGCC